>JBDSWM010000135.1:0-8049 GCA_039926685.1 Fibrobacteria bacterium
CCGGCGTCGCCCGCGCGGGCCGCTTCCACCGCCGCGTTCAAAGCCAGCAGGTTGGTCTGGAAGGCTATCTCATCGATGGTCTTGACGATTTTGGCTGTCTGGTCGGAGGAGATCTTGATCTGGCCGATGGCCGTGCTCATGCGCGTCATGGCCTCGCGGCTCTTTTCCACCGCCTGGCGGGTATCGCCGGCCATGGCGTTGGCCTGGCGGGCATTGTCGCTGTTCTGCTTGGTCATAGAGGAGAGTTCTTCCAGCGAGGCCGAAGTCTCTTCCAGGGAGGAAGCCTGTTGACTGGCCCCTTCCGCCATTTGCTGGCTGCTCTGGCTCACCTGGGTGGAGGCGGAGGAAACCTGTTCGCTGCCTTCGGTAAGGGTAGCGATGACCTTCCTCAAGGAGTTGGAAATCGCGCGGCTCATGAATATGCCGATGGCGGCGCCGGAAAACAAGGCCGCCAGCAATCCGATCACGATGCCGCTTTTGGATTCCCCAACCGCGGAGGCGATTTTGGAGCCGGCCGCTTCGCCGTTTTCATTGTTCACGGCCACGAAAGACTCGATGGCCTCGTGCAGCTTAGCGAAAGCCGGTTCCAGCTGGCCTTTGCGCGCCGCCTCCGCTTCCTTCGCTTTCAATTCCCGGCTCAAAGGCAAAACCGCCTCGTTCCGGACCCGTACGAATTCGGCACGCGCGGATTTCACAGCCTCCAATTTTTTGCGGTCCACTTCGTTGGTGATGGTTTTATCGTAGGTATCCATCGCCGCGTCGATTTTCCCTTTTAGGTCCTTGATCTTGGCTTCGATGGCGTCCTTCTCGGGCTTGGTCTCTGCGAGGATATGCTCCAAGACCAGTGTATTGTTCGTTCCGGCCAGGGTTCCGATTACTCCGGCCTGGTGGACCGCGGGCATGCATTCCTTGGTGATCTGGTGTTCCAATACTTTGATTGTACTGAGTTTCACGTAGGCGTACAGACCGAGCGCTCCCGAAATGAGCAGGACGGCTCCGAATCCCAGGTATAATTTCGCGCTTAAGCTTAGTCCTTTGAACATTTTAATTCCTATCCAGTTGTAAAGTGAGTTGATCCGAATCCGACGAGGCCTTTTGTTCCGACATATCCGACTTATTCGACTTTCGCGATGTTCCCCAGCGCCAGGGATTCATCCTCGGAAAGGACCTTGTCCGCGTCCAGCAACATGACCACTTTCTGGCCCACCTTGCCCATCCCCAGGATGAAATCCGTGTTCACCTTGGTTCCGAAAGATGGCGAAGCCTCGATTTGATCGGCGAGCACGTTGAGCACTTCGGAAACCTCGTCCACGATGAGTCCCATGACCACGGCGATCCCGTTCAACGCCACCTGCACCACGATGATGCAAGTGCGATCGGTGTCCTCTTTTCCCTCCAGGGCGAACTTGAGGCGCAGGTCGATGACGGGAATGACCTTGCCGCGCAGGTTGACCACGCCCCGCACGAATTCGGGGGTCTTGGGCACGCGCGTCACCGACATCATGCCGATGATTTCCTGCACCTTGAGGATTTCGATGCCGTACACCTCTTTGCCGAGATTGAAGGTCAGGTACTTTCCGGCCTTGGCCAGGGACCCGGAGGCCCTATCTTGGATCGTCGTCGTATCTACCGCCATTGCATTCCTCTCTTTCCATTGCTTTTCGTCCACATCGTCTTTTCGAAACCCAGGGCTACACCCGCGCCTCTTCCTGGTTCAGGCATTTCAACAGCCCGTCCACGTCCAGGATCATGCCCACGTTGCCGTCCGAAAGGATGGCGCCGCCGGTGAGCCCGGGGATGTTCTTGAAGGATTCGCCCAGGCTCTTGATCACTATCTGCTGCTGGCCCAGCAATTCGTCCACCGGGATGCCCAGCTTCTTGCCGTCCGATTCCACGATCACGGCCAGCCGGCTCCAGCCAGAGGAATCGAAGCCCGGGTAGAGCTGATTCAGCCGCAGCAGAGGCACCATCTCATCCTGGATCTTGAGCATTTCGCCTTTACCGGCCACGGTGTAGATATCCTCTTCCACCAGACCCACGATGCGGAGGATGGAGAGGGTGGGGAAGATGAAGCGTTCCTTGCCCAGGCGGACTATCATGCCGTCGATGATGGCAAGCGTAAGGGGGAGCCAGATGCTGAAAGTGGTTCCCACGCCCAGTTGGGATTGGATGTCGATGCGGCCCCGCAATTCCTCCACGTTCCGCTTGACCACGTCCATGCCCACGCCGCGGCCGGAGGTTTCCGTCACCACCTTGGCCGTGGAAAATCCGGGCTCGAAGATCAATTGCCAGACTTCCCGATCTTCCAGCACCGCGTCGGGCTTGATCAATCCGTTATCGCGCGCCTTGGCGAGGATGGCGTCCCGGTTCAGTCCGCGACCGTCGTCCTCCAGCTTGATGCAGATGCTGCCGCCCTTCTGGAAGGCACTCAAGCGCACCGTGGCCGAGGCTGGCTTGCCGGCGGAAGTGCGTTTCTCGATTTCCGATTCGATCCCGTGATCCACGGCGTTGCGGATCATGTGCACCAGGGGATCCCCGATTTTCTCCACTACCGTCTTGTCCAGCTCGGTCTCGTCCCCGCTCGCGAGGAATTCGATTGCCTTGCCTTGCTTCTTGCTCAGGTCTCGCACCAGGCGGGCCATTTTCTGGAAGACGGGGCGGATAGGAACCATGCGCAAGGAGGTGCCCATTTCCTGGAGCCCGCGCGTGATCTTGTCCAGATGCGTCAGCCGTTGCACCATCATCGGCGAGACCTTGCCTTTGAGCTCGGGCGATTGCACGATCATGGATTCGGCAATCACGAGCTCGCCGATCGCGTCCAGCAGCCGATCCAGCCTGTCCGCTTCCACCTTTACGGTTTCCTTGATGCCCACCACGGACCGTTCCGCCGCGGGTTGCTCGTCCCCGACGGCCTTTTGGCTGCGTAGGGCCTGGGATACCGCCAGTCCGGAGGCCTTGCCTTCCTTGACCAGCAGCTCGCCCAAGGGCGCGGAAGATTCGCCGTTTTTCTGATTCGCCAGGGATTCCCGCATGGATTCGGGGGAGAGCGATCCGGCCTGCACCAGGATTTCGCCCAGGCGCTGCCCGGGGGCGGCTTCGTGCGCAACGTGGGCCGCTGCCGTCGGTTCTTTTCCGGCCGCGGCGGCGCGCACCCTGTTCAGCAAGGTGTTCCATGCCTCGGCATGCGCCTGCGTCAGTCCATGATTGGCGCTATCGCGCAGGGCGTTGACCATTTTCCGCAACGCGTCCACCGATTCGAGGAAAATATCCACCATCGGGCCGGAGGCCGGCAGTTTCCCGCTGCGCACCAGATCCAACAGCGTCTCCACTTCGTGGGACACTATCCGGATGCCTTCCAGCTCGAGGAAAGCGGCGACGCCTTTGATGGAATGGAAGGCGCGGAACACGGCGTTCATGGCTTCCTGGTTCTTGGGGTCGGTTTCCAGGGACATGATCTTGAGATCCGCGTTCTCCAGATGCTCAATGGATTCGGCGATGAAATCGGCCAAGATGCTCTTGTCGGCCGCGGCGGGGATTTCCGACCAGGCCGTCAAAGGCAGGCATTCCTCGCCCGGAGTGTCGGGGATTTCGCCCATCAGCCTCAGCCACAAGGCATCCATCGGGGGCTGGCTCTCCACGCGCCCGGAATAGCAGCGGAACACCTGCAGCAGCCAATCCTTCGCTTCCAGGAGCAAATCAATTTTCGCCGCTTCCGGGCTGCGTCCCAGATAGTCTTCCACGGCATGGCACAGCTTTTCCACGTCGGACAGCCCCAGCAATGCGGATTCGCCCTTGACCGTGTGCATCAGGCGGAGCATCTCGCGCATGATGTCCATGTTCTTGTGCTTTTCCCAGTCCAGGATCAGGGATTCGAAATCCTCCATGACGCCGTCCTGGCGGGCCAGAAAATCGGAGAGGATTTTCTTGTCGATGAACGGGGGCAACGATCCCGCGGGGACGGGATCCGTCGCGGACCTCAGGATCCCGACTTCCTGGGCGCTCCGCCCGTTGGCGAAAACGTCCTGCAGGGCCGAAACGACATCCCCCAAATGCGGGAGCAATGCCGCCCGATTGCCCGCATTCGCCTCCAGCCAGGACTGGCCCGCTTTGAGCGCCGTCTGGGACGCCACCGTTTCACCGAGACCGAAAGCGGAGACGGCGATCGCCTCGAACTTTTCCGCGATGGAGGCGGGTTCCTTTCCGTCCCAGAGCACCAGGGATTCCGCGAGGCTTTCGATTTGTACCAGGATTTCGTTTTTCATTTTATCCAAGGTTGCGAAATTTTATTGTCGAAGGAATTTTGGGCGCCAGACATGGGATACTTTAGGAGGTGGCATGCCTGGAGGTCCATTGTAATCTATTGGGCAAAATTGCGCGGGAGGGCGCTCACCCGACCATCAAAAGGCCCGCGCTTCCTCGTCGTTGAGCGCCACGGCAGTTTCCGCGGATTCGCTCTTGACCGACCGGCGCGCCACGGGACTCCAATCGCTCTTGGCTTTCGCCCTGGGCATGGCTCCTTTCGGAGCATGGTGCCCCGCCTTCGGCGCTTGATCCGATCCGGTCACGATGGCGAACAGGACGTTGACCATGTCCTTCAACTCCGACGCCTGGGCCGACAGCTCTTCCGAAGCGGATGCCGATTCTTCCGCGTTGGCGGCGTTGGACTGTGTGAGCTTATCCATTTCCGTCACGGCCGTGCCGATTTGCTGGATACCCTTGGATTGCTCCTGGCTGGCGCTGGAAACCTCGCCGATCAATTGGCTCAGCTTGTTCACGCTTTCCACTATATGGGTGAGGATGCCGGCGACTTCCCCGGAAACCGCCACGCCGTTGTCGGCGCTCTTTTGCGATTGCTCGATCAGGGAGGACGTGTTCTTGGCCGCTTCGGCGCTGCGCTGCGCCAGGTTGCGCACTTCCTCGGCCACTACCGCGAAGCCCTTTCCGGCGTCGCCCGCGCGGGCCGCTTCCACCGCCGCGTTCAAAGCCAGCAGGTTGGTCTGGAAGGCTATCTCATCGATGGTCTTGACGATTTTCGCGGTCTGGTCGGATGCATTCTTGATCTGGCCGATGGCCGTGCTCATGCGCGTCATGGCCTCACGGCTCTTTTCCAGGGCCTGGCGGGTATCGCCGGCCATGGTGTTGGCCTGGCGGGCATTGTCGCTGTTCTGCTTGGTCATGGAGGAGAGTTCTTCCAGCGAGGCCGAAGTCTCTTCCAGGGAGGAAGCCTGTTGGCTGGCCCCTTCCGCCATTTGCTGGCTGCTCTGGCTCACCTGGGTGGAAGCGGAGGAAACCTGTTCGCTGCCTTCGGTAAGGGAAGCGATCACCTTGTTCAGGGCTCCGGCGATGGAACGGCTCAGGAAAATCCCCAGGGCGGCGCCCACGGCGATGGCCAGGATCAAGCCCAATACTATGCCGGACTTGGCGCCGTTGACCGCGGCGCTGATTTCCGTGCCCGCCTTTTCCCCGCTCTTCCGGTTGAACTCGACCAGGTCCACCACCGTCCCATGCAGCTTGGCGAATTGGGGCTCGAGCTGGGCCTTGACGGCGGCTTCCGCTTCATTGATGACCATGTCCCGGCTCAGGGGCAGCACCACGGTGTTGCGGATGTTGACATAAGCCTCGCGTTCCGGTCTCAGATGGCCGAAAAGTTCACGGTCCTTGGCCCGGGTGATGGTCTTTTCGTAGTTTTCCAAGGCGGTATCGATACGGCCTTTCATCATCTTCATTTTGCCTTCCAGGATCGCCTTTTCCTCCTTGTCGCCATAAATGTGATTGATGGTCAAGGCGTGGATTTCCAGCACCATGGCGTTGATTTCCTCGATCTGGTAGACGCCGGGCAGGCAGTCGCTTGTGATCAAGGTTTGCAGCGTCTTGATCTTGGTCAACTGGGTGAAGGCATAGAGCCCGAGCGCCGTGCAAACGACGAGCACGGCCGCGAATCCCAGGTACAATTTTGAACTGAGGCTGATTTTCTTCAACATACGCTCTCCTTCGATCCCTTTATCAGAACGGTTAAGGCCAGAATCATTTCCTTCAAATCCACCGCTTGCGCGGTCAGTTCCACGGACGAAGACGCCGATTTCCCGGCGTCGGCGGCATTGGACTGCGTCATCTGATCCATTTCGGACACGGTCTTGCCGATTTGCCCGATGGCCTTGGCCTGCTCCTGGCTGGATCCGGCCACCTCCGCGATGAGCCGGCTCAAATCGCCCACGCCTTCCACGATGCGGGTAAGGACGCTGCCGACCTGCCGCGATACTTCCACGCCATGGTCGGCGTTTTTCTGCGATTCCGCGATCAGGTTTTCGGTATTCTTGGCGGCCTCGGCGCTGCGACGGGCCAGGCTGCGCACTTCCTCCGCCACCACGGCGAAGCCCTTTCCGGCATCGCCCGCGCGGGCCGCTTCCACCGCCGCGTTCAGCGCCAACAGGTTGGTCTGGAAGGCTATCTCATCGATGGTTTTCACGATGCGGGCGGTTTGCCCGGAAGACTGTTGGATCTGGCCGATCGCCTCTTGCATGCGGGTCATGGCTTCCCGGCTCTCCTCCGCGTCTTTGCGGGTGCCGTCGGCCATAGTCTCGGCGCGCCTGGCGACTTCGCTGTTCTGCCTGGTCATTGCGGAGATCTCTTCCAGCGAGGCGGAGGCCGCCAGCAAAGAGGAAGCCTGCTCGCCGGCGGAATCCGCCAGGCTGCGGCTGTTTCGCTCGATGTCCGCGGAAGCGTTCGTGATCAGCCCGCTTCCCGAAGAAAGGGAATCGATGACCATGCCCAAGGATGACCCCATGAAACGGTTGATGAAAACGCCGATCAGGAACACCAGCCCCATGATGGCGGCGCCCAGGGATAAAAGCACCGTCCTGCCTTGCTTGATCTTGCCGGCCGCGATGGCTTCATCGGATTGGTTGCGCTCGGTGGCCATGGCAACCACTTCCAGGATGGCGGATAGATGCGTCTCATAGCTACGGGTAAGCGTACCGCGAAGCAAACTGTCGACGGCGGCCTTATCCCCGCGCATCACGGCAGGGATGAAATCCCTGTCCTTGGCATCCAGGAATTCCAAAGCGGGCCGATAGGATTTTTCCACCAGCTTGTCTTTCATATCCCCGGCCTGCAAATCCCCGATCCAGAATGCGTGGCGGGTTTCATAGTCCGCTCGCAACGCTTTGTTCTTTTCCACCAGGGCTTGGATGCGGGCCGGATCCTTTTCCATGGAAAGCTGGAAGGCGTTGAGGTAGGATTCGAGCAGGTACTCGGGAGGCGGCAGGATATCGGCGATGATATCCTTGCCTTGCACTATATTCTTGTAATAGGGCCCGTTCACCTTCACGGACTTGATGGTGCTGAACACGAACCATCCGAAAACGCCTGAGCAGACGAAGATCAGGCTCAACAGGAGTGTGATTTTTACCTGGATGCCCATGGTTTTCTGGCCGGTAGTATTGTCCATTTCTCCCTTTCATGCGCGCGCGGGCCGCGGAAGTGCGGGCACGGGGCATGGTTGCGCTATGACCAGTAACCATGGTGGTTACTGGGTCCGAACAATCAGTCGAACTTTAGGGGATGGCGGAATTGGCGGTCAATTAAAAATACGCTTTTTATCAAAAAAAGGATAAATCTGCGGATACGGCCCATGCGGTGCCGCTGGCTTATTTTACGCGTTTGAAGTATTTCTTCGGCGCCCCTATACCCGCCCGCAGGCGTTTCCGCTCCGCTTCGGGCAGGGCCGCCCTTTCTTTGCAGGCTTCCGAACAACACCCGTCCAATCGCGCGAAACAAGCGTCGCATTCGATGAGGAGGACATGGCAGGATTCGTTCTTGCAGTTGCGATGGGCATCGCAAGGCGCATCGCAGAGGTGGCATGTGGATACGATATGGGGGGAAATCCGCTCCGCCATGCGATTGTCGAAGACGAAATTCTTGCCCAGGAACTTGTTTTCCAGGCCTTCCGCTTTCACCTGGCGCAGGTATTCGATGATGCCGCCTTCCAATTGGAACACGGATCGGAAGCCCTGGTGGCGGAACCAGGCGCTGGCTTTCTCGCAGCGGATG
>JBDSWM010000136.1:0-2576 GCA_039926685.1 Fibrobacteria bacterium
TATGAAGGATTTCGCCAAGAAAAACGGGTGATCCGGTGCCCGCCGAGGCTTCCGGCATGGGAATTGCACTCCGATAAACCATGTTGCCGAAGTACTCGGCGCCGGAGGCGCCGCGATTCCTCTTTTCCCGGCCCCGTTTGCTGGCCCGTTTGGCGCGTTGGTCCGAGTTCCCCATTACCCAAATCGCCGCCCCCGCCGGATATGGCAAGACCACTTTGGCCGCCGAATGCCTGCGGGGCTGGACCGGATGCAAATGCTGGATAGCGTTGGATGAAGGGGATTCGGATCCCCTTCGTTTTCTGCTCACTTTGGCGCGCGGATTAGGGCAATCAAATCCCGATTTAGCTGAGATTATAGGATATTCGCCCAGTTCTCCGTCTATGCCGGATCCGGATACTTTATTGTCACGGATTCTCGAGGCACTGGACACATTACCCTGCCAAATGGTGACGGTTCTTGACGATTGCGGCCTTTTGGCTACCCCGCAAGTACGCCGCATGGTTACCCGCTTCCTTTCCGCATTGCCCAGCCGGGCCCATTTCATCCTGCTTACGCGTGATCCCACCTTGATCCCGATTTCAAGATGGCGGTTGCAACAAGCGATCCTGGAACTGGGTCCCCAGGATTTGGCCTTGGATGAAACCCAATTCGAAGCTTGGCTGTATGAGCGCTTGGGCATCGCGGTGGATCCCGGCACCAGGATGCGTCTGCAAGGCTTGTTCGAGGGCTGGTTGGTGGGTCTGGAGTTGCTGGCCTTGAAGTTGGAGCGCGAACCCGATCGCCGCGCCGCATTGGAGTCGGTCGATCCGGCCCATCCCTTCTTGTTCGAATATTTGCTGGAGGAGGTGCTGCGCGATCTGCCTTCGGATTGGCGCCGTTTCCTTCTGGAGACGAGCATATTGCGGACCTTGCATCCCGAGCTATGCGATGAGGTGCGGCAATCCGGGAATAGCGCGCATCTCCTGCATGCGCTCCATCAATCGCAATGTTTTCTGGTGCCTTTGAGCGGCGGCGGCGGCTACCGCTACCATCGCTTGTTCGCGGAATCATTGCAAGGCCTGCTGGAACAATGGGAACCGGGCGAGATCCCTTCCTTGCACCGGCGTGCGGCGCGCTGGCATCTCCGCCATGGCGGCCTGGAATCCTCTTTGGAGCATGCGCTCTCCGCCGAGGACGGCGATACCCTGGAAGCGCTCGCGGCCAGGGCGTTGGAAAGCCTTTTCCGCAATTCCGAATTCGCGGCTTTGCAACGCCACCTTATCCGCATCCCCCCGGCCTTATGCCTGGGCCGCCCTTGGCTGTCGATTTTTTGCGCGTGGGCCCATTTTCATACCGGCAAGGAGCAAGAAGGCGAGGCCCGGTTGCGGGAAGCCGAGCAGATCCTGCTCACGGAGGGGCCTCCGGAGCAGGCGGGCCGCCCGGCCCAGCGGGTGCAATGGGCGCATGTCTTTTTGCTGAAGGGAATACTGGCCAGGCTCGATGGCGCTGTTCCCAAAGCGCTGTCGATGGTGAAGCGGGGAGAGGCGATAGTCCCTCCCGCGGCACTTTTCCTCCGGGCCTCCCTGGCCGCGCAAGCCGGGGTGATGCGTTTCCTGCAAGGGGATTTGGAAGGATCCGAAATCGCCTTGGTGGCGACCTTGTCCAGCGCGGAAAAAGCGGATCATCACCTGGCCTATTTCGGGGCGGCCTACACGCTATGCGAAGTGCTCGGCATGCAAGGGAGGCTGGAGGATGCCGCGCAAGTCCTGGAAGTGTGCGACCGGCGTTCCGCCAAACTCCCGGACAAGGTCGGGCCGGCCGCTGGGTATGCGCGCATCGCCCGCGCGCGCTGGCTGCGATTGCTGGGCAGGACTTCGGAAGCCATGGACGAAGCGAAGGCGGGGATCACGGCCGGTCTGGCAGGGGGGAACATCCGTATCCTCAATTACGGTTATGCCACCTTGGCATTGCTGCTTTCCGAAGGTGGTCAACCGGATGAGGCGTTCCTGAACCTGGAAAAGGCGGAAAGCTTCTGCCTGCGCAACCGCATGCATTGGGCCGTGGATGCGGACGACCTACGGGCCATGCGCGTCCGTTGCCTGGGACCTGCGCGTGAACGCCCTTCCGCCGACGCTTGGATGGCGCGGGAGCGCGCCGCCTTGTCCCGCCCCTCATGGATGGGTGTCGATCGTTGCCGAACCGCCTGCGCATGGTTGGAATGGAAGGGCGATCTTACAGGCGCGGCCCGGCTCGCCGCGCATTGGGCAGAACATGCTTCCCAGACGGGATGGCTGTGGCTGGCGCGCGAGTTCCATCTCCTTGCGGCGCGTTGCCTGGGCCTGGACGGAAGTTCCGGCAATCAGCGCAAGCATGCCCAGGCCGCGGAAGCCCTGGCCGCGCATATGGGCCTGGCCGGTCTTTCCGCGGTGGGATTGCGGGTTCCGGCTGAACCGCAATCCGCATCACGCGAACTCAGCGAACGGGAAATCGAAGTGTTGCAGGCCATGCGCGAGGGTAAGTCCAACAAGGAGATCGCCGGATCGCTTTTCGTCGCGCCCAGCACTGTCAAAACGCATCTCAAGAGCATCTTCCACAAG
>JBDSWM010000137.1:0-14258 GCA_039926685.1 Fibrobacteria bacterium
CTTCCTTACCCAGCCTTTTTTCACCACCGAGCAGTTCACCGGGCATAAGGGGAAACTGGTCAGCCTCGAAGAGTCCCTGGACGGATGCGAGCGGATCCTGAAGGATGAATTCAAGGATTATCCGGAACGCGCCTTGTACATGATCGGCGCGATCGGAGAGGCGGGAAAGCAGGCTGCACCCACAGCGGAAGCGAAGCCACATGCAGCTTAGGATTCTCCTTCCCTTCCGGGTTTTCGCGAACAAGGCCGAGGTCCTACGGATAGTGGCGGAATCCCCGGATGGGTTGTTCGGATTGTTGCCGAATCGGCTCGATTGCGTCGCGCCCTTGGTGCCGGGGATCTTGACCTATGAAACCGCGGCTGAGGGCGAAGCCTATGTCGCCGTCGATGAAGGGGTCTTGGTCAAATCCGGAGCGGATGTGCTCGTCTCCGTGCGCAGGGCGATAGCCGGAGCAGATCTCGGTAAGCTCCACGACTTAGTGGCCCGCGAATTCCTGGCCATGGACGAAACCGAAAAAAAGGTTCGCTCGGTAATGGCGAAATTGGAATCCGGATTCCTACACCGATTCGCGGCCTTCCAGCATGAATGACGGATCGGAAGCGGAAGCCCCGCCTGGAAATCCGGACTTCCCTGGACAGGTGCGCGCCAAGGCCGCGAGAATGGTACGATCGCGGCGAAATCCCAAACCTGGGGTTTGGTTCGGTTTGGGGATGATGGGGTTGGTGGGCTGGTCCGTGGTCGTACCGACTTTACTCGGTGCGGCTTTGGGTTTATGGTTGGACAAGCATCATCCGGGGCGGCATGCCTGGACATTGGCCTTGCTGGTCAGCGGCCTCGTACTCGGCTGCTACAATGCCTGGCATTGGGTGGCGAAGGAAGAACGCGCCATGCGGAAGGAGACAGCGGATGAACGGGAATGATGCTTTTCCGATCTTAGGCGCCCTGGTAACCGGAATGGTACTGGGCGCGATCTTTTTCGGCGGGCTGTGGTGGACCGTACGCAAGGCCCTCGGTTCCAGAAGCCCGGCCCCATTGTTCCTGGGCAGCTCCCTGTTGCGGACGGCCGCCGTGCTGGCCGGATTCTATTTCGTTTCCGGTGGCCATTGGCAAAGGTTATTGGCCTGCCTGTTGGGGTTCGCCTTGGCCAGGCCGGCCGTGCTCCGGCTGACGCGCCGCGCCGAGGATGCGGCCGTCATCCGCGCGAAAGAGGGTGTGCATGCGGCTCACCCCTGACGAAAGGATATTCTGGCAATTCGGAGTTTGCAAACTGAATGCGACCATCCTTTTCACCTGGGCCTTAATGGCCGTTATGGCCGTGGGCGCGAAGCTGATCACGCGGAACCTTTCCACGGAAATAGGGCGGACGCGATGGCAGAACCTTTTGGAAATCATCGTTACGGCCATCTTAAAGCAAATCGAGGAGGTAGGACTGGCCCAACCGGAAAAATACCTCGGCTTCCTGGGCACCCTTTTCCTTTTCATCGCCATGTCGGCCTTAAGCACCTTTATACCCGGTTTCGACCCCCCTACCGCTTCGCTATCGACCACGGTCGCACTGGCCCTCGGCGTATTCGTGGCCGTGCCGCTCTTCGGCATCCGGGACCAGGGGCTAGGAGGCTACCTCAAGACCTATATCGAACCGACTGTCATCATGCTGCCTTTCAACCTCATCAGCGAACTTTCCCGCACCTTGGCCTTGGCCATCCGCCTGTTTGGGAACATGATGAGCGGAGCGATGATCATCGGAATCCTCCTGACCATCACGCCTTTCCTCTTCCCTATCGTCATGACCGTGCTAGGGCTGCTGACGGGCATGGTGCAAGCCTATATCTTCACCATCCTGGCCGCGGTCTATATCGCGGCGGCCACCCGGCCCAAAAAAGCCGAAACGGCGCCCCCTCTTTGAAAACGCTAACGAGAAAACCAAAGGATCTGCCATGGATAGTCCCACTCTCATCGCCACGGTCTCCATCGTCACCGCCGGCATCACCACCGGCATCGGCTGCATGGCGCCCGCATTGGGACAAGGTTACTCGATCTCTTCGGCCTTAAGGTCGCTGGCGCAGCAACCGGACGCGTCCGCCACCATTACGCGGACCCTTTTCGTCGGCTTGGCCATGATCGAGTCCATGGCCATATATTGTTTCGTGGTTTCCATGATCCTGCTTTTCGCCAATCCCTTCTGGAACCATTTCATCGCCCAAGCCGCCGGGAAATAGCCCATGCTCATCGATTGGTTCACCGTCGGTGCGCAAGCGCTAAACTTCATCATCCTCATTTGGCTGATGAAACGTTTCTTGTACAAGCCGATCCTTAACGCCATCGACGCCCGGGAACAGAAAATCGCCGCGGAATTGGCGGATGCGGATGCAAAAAAATCCGAGGCGAAATCGGAGCGGGAAGAGTTCAGGAAAAAGAACGAGGACTTCGATCGGCAGCGCGCGGATATGTTAGGCAAAGTCACGGGCGAGGCGAACGCAGCGGGCCAGAAAATAATGGAAGACGCGCGTAAAGCGGCCGAGGAGCGCAAAACCAAACGGGAAGAGACCTTGCAAGCCGATGCGAAAAGCCTGAACCAGGACATCCGGCGCCGCCTGCAAGACGAGGTCTTTTCGGTATCCAAACAAGCCTTGGCCGATCTCTCCGATTCAGACTTGGACTCCCGCATGATCGGGGTATTCATCCGCCGTATCCAGGCGATGGAAGGCCCAGCCAAATCCGAGTTCGGCTCGGCCCTGATGTCGGCCGGAGATCCGGCCTCGGTCCGCTCGGCGATGGAACTCCCGGAAACGCAACGCGCCGCCATCCAGAACGCGCTCAATGAAACCTTTTCCGGCCGAATCCGCCTCCAATTCGAAACCCGCCCCGAACTCATCAGCGGGATAGAAATCGTTTCCAAGGGGCTTAAGGTGGGTTGGAATATCGATGCCTACTTGGAAACATTGGAAAGGAACGTAGCCGAACTCCTGGACCGGAAGGCTTAAAGCATGACACCGGAACCGGAAAACCTGGCGGATATTTTAGATCGTTCCTTCAAGGACATCCGCGCAGCGAGCGGTGCCTTCACCCCGAAATTGGACCTACAGGAAATCGGCACGATAGCCACGGTTTCCACTGGTATCGCCAAGGTTACTGGCCTTCCCGGCGCGGGTTCCGAAGAGTTGTTGGAATTCCCGGGCGGCGTATCCGGCATCGCCTTCAACGTGGACGAGAACGAGATCGGCGTCGTCCTGCTCGGCGACTACGCGGAATTGCATGCCGGCGACGAAGTGAAGCGTACCGGCCGCGTCATGGACGTAGCCGTGGGCGAAGGCCTGCTCGGGCGCATCCTGGATCCCCTGGGCCGCCCCCTGGACGGCAAAGGGCCAATCGTCTCCACGGGTCGCCTTCCCATCGAAAGGCCCGCCGCGGCCATTATGGATAGGGGGCCGGTCACCGTACCGTTGCAATCCGGGGTGAAAGTCATCGATGCCCTAATCCCCATCGGCCGCGGCCAGCGGGAATTGATCCTGGGGGATAGGCAGACGGGCAAGACGGCCATCGCCATCGATACCATCCTCAATCAGGCCGGCAAGAATGTCGTTTGCGTCTATTGCGCCATCGGCCAGCGCGCCTCCTCGGTGGCGAAATCCGCGGCCATGCTCCGGGAAAAAGGCGCCTTGGACTACACGGTCGTTGTCGTGGCGGAAGGAAATGACCCGCCAGGTCTCACCTATGCCGCGCCCTATGCGGCAACCAGCATTGCCGAGCATTTCATGGAGGCGGGCCGCGACGTGCTCATAGTGTATGACGACCTCACCCAACATGCGCGGGCTTACCGCGAACTGTCCCTATTGCTTCGCCGTCCGCCCGGCCGGGAAGCTTTTCCCGGGGATATCTTTTATATCCACTCCCGCCTGCTGGAAAGGTCGACGCATCTCAGCGCGGAACGCGGAGGCGGATCCCTCACCGCGCTCCCCATCATCGAGACCGAGGCGCAAAATATTTCCGCGTATATCCCCACCAACCTGATTTCCATCACCGATGGCCAGATTTTCCTTTCCCCGAATCTCTTCGAGTTGGGGGTTCTGCCCGCGGTCGATATCGGAAAATCCGTCTCCCGTGTCGGCGGCAAGGCCCAAAGGGCCGCCTATCGCGCCGTGGCCGGCGACCTAAAACTGGCATATGCGCAATTCGAAGAATTGGAAACCTTCGCCCGCTTCGGCGCGCGTCTGGACGCAGACACGAAAAAAATCATTGAACACGGCCATCGCATCCGGGCCTGCCTCAAGCAGCCGGAATCGGACCCGGTTTCCGTGCCAGGGCAAATCATCCTTCTATTGGCTTTGAGGGCGAAGCTCTTCGACCCGGTTCCCATGGATCGAATGAGCGATGCGAGCTACGCTGTTCGGATGGCGGCGGAAGGCATTCCCGAAGAGGTTATCGGACGGTTCGAGACTTCGGATACATTTAGCGACGAGGATCGCAAGGCCATCATCGAAATGGCCCGCGCATCGCTCGCGCCCTTCCTTCCCCAGGCCGAGCCGGTGAAAAAGGAACAAGCATGAGCGACACCCTGGTCGGCCTGACCCGGAAAATCCAAAGCGCAACGGAACTCCAGTCCGTTGTCCGCACCATGAAGGCCATCGCCGCCTCCAGCATCGGTCAGTTCGAAAAGTCCGTGCGGTCCCTGGCGGATTATTATCGATCCGTAGAGCTGGGCTTGGGAGCCTGTTTCAGGATCGGCAAATTTTCCGAGTCCCCGGAGGCGGTAAACGGGAAAATCGATTCGGCCGTCATCGGCGCCATCGTCTTCGGTTCGGATCAAGGATTGGTAGGCCAATTCAATGATACCATCGCCGACTTCGTGGTTAAGACCCTGGAGACCCTTCCGGGAAAACGGCTGCTTTGGGCCGTTGGTGAACGCGTGCATGCCAGCCTTATCGACCGGGGGCTGACGCTGGAAGGCCTGTTCCCCTTACCCGGTTCCGTGGAAGCGATCGCGCCTTTGGTAGGCCGAATCCAGATCGAATGCGAAGCGTATCGGGCCAAGGGCGAATACACGCACTTTTACATTTTCCACAACCGTCCGCAAGCGGGCGCGCTTTACGCACCGGTAAGCCAACGGCTGCTCCCCCTGGACGCCCAATGGCAGTCCGATATCGCCAAAACCCCCTGGCCTACGAAATTGCCGCCGGAAGTGATTCCAGGTGAAGAGGTCGCGTTGCCGGCATTCATCCGCGAGTACTTATTCATTTCCCTTTTCCAGGCCTGCGCGGAATCCCTCGCGAGCGAGAATGCCAGCCGCCTGGCCGCCATGGAACGCGCGGAAAAGAATATCACCGAATTGGTCGACGAGTTACATGGCTCTTTCCATCGCCTGCGCCAGAATTCCATTGACGAGGAACTCTTCGACGTCGTGTCCGGCTACGAATCCCTCGCCGGCGAAAATGCGACCCGGAAAAAGGAGAGTGAATGAACTACCCCCAGGGCTGCCGGCAAATAAAAAGGCCCGCCCCAAGGAAAACGACGGACTTGCGGGTATCCCTCACCCCAACTCTTTCGCCAAATCCTTTCGAATTTCAGCAAATAAAAATGCACCCGCCTGGGGTCGAACCAGGGACCAACGGTTTAGAAAACCGCTGCTCTATCCACTGAGCTACGGGTGCCGGAGAAGCCCCATAAGGTATCAAGGCGCTTCCCGCCTTGCAACCCGCGAGTCCCGCCTTTCCCCAATCGCCTCAGCGCGCGCGGGGTGCCGGAATTTTCCGCCCGTAAATAAAAAAGGAGCTTGCTTGAGCCCCCTTCACGCGCGTCATGTTCAGGATTTCAGCTGCCCGGGGCGCGCGGCTGCTGGTAGGTCCAGTCGGGTGTGGTGCGGCCCGTTTGGAAATCGAGCAGGATACGCGCCAGCGCGTTCTCGCATTTCTTGAGGAATTGCAAGCGGGTTTCCTGCAGGGAGACATCCTTGCGCACCACGAAGATCTCCTTTTCGGCTTCGATCAGGTTGCATACATACTGATGCGGCATCCATTGGGTGAAATGCGTCACCAGGCCTTCCATGCTGGTGAAGGAAAACTGGGCGTTATTCCCGATCGGGGATTGGATCGGATTCACGGCCACGGGGCCGTTTTCCGATGGCGGGTGAAGGTCCGCATTTGTTCCGTCATGGGCAGATTATCGGGGGCGGCGGGTGGGCGCGTAAAGGTCTGCGTTCAGGCTGGTGAAGGGGCCGGTGAAGCCCCTTACGGGCCTAGGAGGGGGTCCAGCCTCAAAAGGCGCGAAAACCTCCGGGGCCTAAATTATTATATTGCTAGGCCCTCCGGCCCGAAAGGCTCCGGAGGCCCATTATCAAGGAATACCATGAAATTCAACATCCAAGACCTGATGCTTTTCCTGCCGATGATCGCTATCATCTATTTCACCATGTTCCTGCCCAAGAAGCGGGAGCAACAGGCGTTGACCAAGATGCTGAAGGAATTGAAGAAGGGCGACAGGGTATTGACCCATTCGGGAATGTACGGGGACATTTTCTCCATCAAGGACGATTTGATCACCCTCAAGTTCCACGATGGCGTGCTCATCGACTTCAACAAGACGGCCATCTCGCGCGCCGTGACTGAAAAGGAAGGCGTCAAGGCTTGAGCCGGAAGGCCGCCTCCGCGAGGAAAACCGATATGGTGCTACCCATTTATCTCTACGGACAGAAGGTCCTCCGCAAGCGCGCCCAGGACGTGGGTAAAATCACGCCCGAGCTCGCCAAGTTCGCCGAGGACATGCTGGATACCATGTACCACTCCGCCGGCATCGGCCTGGCGGCGCCGCAGGTGGGCAAGTCCTTCCGGCTCATCGTGGTGGACGTGACCGGAGAGGATGAAGAGAAAAAGCCCTATTACATGTTCAATCCGGTGGTGACGGTGAAGAAGGGCGAATGCATGGCGGAGGAGGGCTGCCTCTCCGTTCCGGGCGTTTGGGCGGACGTGGAGCGTCCGGAAACCATCACGGTGGAATACCTGGACCGGCAAGGCAAGAAGCAGACGCTCAAGAACATCGACGGGCTGTTGGCGCGCTGCATCCAGCACGAAATCGATCATTTGGAAGGGGTGCTTTTCGTGGACAAGATCTCCGCCACCGACCGCACGCTCAACGACGGCAAGCTCAAGAAACTGTCGAAAGAATCCAAGTCGGTCGCGGCCTAGCCAACCGATGCCGAGACCCGGAACCGCGCGCCACTCCCTCTCCTTCCTCCTCCTCCCCTTCCTGATCCCTTTCCCGCTTCCCTTGACCCTGCTGTTGCTATCCGCCTGCGCGGCCCCGGCGCCGCATGGGCCTACCGCCCGCGCCGCGTCCACGCATGCCGCGGACGAACTCCCGCCCGCGCCGGAGGAGTTCGGGGATGGGACCGGGTCTCCGGCGGGATTGGCCGGTGGACCGGAACTGCCCATGCCCTATCCGGAAGCCATCGATACCCTGAACTGGGAGGTGGGCGGAGATGCATCGGTAGAATCCGGCGATAGCGCCTGGCAGGCATCCGACTCCAGCCGCAGCGTGGGCACGCGCCCGCTGAAACCCTTGCTGCCTCCGGTAACGCGCCCGGAAGGCGTGGTGCAACGCCCCCGGCCGCCCGGGCTGCCGGAACGCATCCATGTTTTCCTGGGCAAATCCGCCAAGCCGGTGTCGCTGTATTCCCTGGGCTCCATGCAAATCCTGACTGAAGGCGTGGCGGAGACCACCAACGGGGCGGGCGTCCCCGTGTCCCGCCAGGTCACGCTCAAAGGCCGCTTCTTCATCCGGCGATCGGGAGGGGGCTATGTGGTGGAACAGGACAAGAAAGCGGTGCTCACCACCACGGCCCGCAAACTGCGCGTTATCTCCGTGAACCCCTACAACCTGGTGGACGTGAACGGCTCAGTGTACCGCGGCAGCCTCCATCTCATCGGCGAATCCGGCGGGGACATCACCATCGTCAACGTGATCGGCGTGGAGGATTACCTGCGCGGGGTGCTGCCCTATGAATTGGGCAATGTGGATAGGGACGCCCTGGAAGCCTTGAAGGCGCAGGCCATCGTGGCCCGCACCTATGCCTACAAGCGTATGCTGAGGCCGGGCGCGCGCGACTTCCACATTTACAACGACGTCCAGGACCAGGTATACAAGGGCGTGCGGGGGGAGTATCTCCTCAGCGACCGCGCGGTATGGGAAACGCGCGGCATGGCCGTGGCGCATGGCGATTCACTGGCCATCTGCTATTACTTCTCCACCTGCGCCGGACACACCGCCAGCAAGCACGAGGTATGGGGCGGGGACAGCATAGCCTATCTGGTCTCGCGGCCGGACCTGGACCCGCTGGGAGAACCGTATTGCGCCGCTTCCAAATATTGCGCCTGGACGCAGGAGTGGACCCAGCCCCAATTGGCCGGCATCGTGCGCCGCAACCTGCGCGCGGCCGGTGTGACGGATGCGCCGGCGTTCTCCTCCATCAAGGCATTGGACATCCAACAGAGGGCCGCATGCGGACGCATCCGCCTGCTCAAGATCCAAACCGACAAAGGAGCCATCCTGGTCAAAGGCGACAAGGTGCGATGGGCCATGCGTCCCAGCGCCACGGAGGCCAAAATCCTGCCCAGCGCGGATTTCAGCGTGAAGATGGCGGGCGGCAAGGTCGCGGCCCAAGGGAAAGGTTTCGGGCACGGGGTGGGGCTGTGCCAAGTGGGAGCCATCGGGCGGGCCAAGGCGGGTCAGAACTTCCGGCAGATTATCGAGGCGTATTATTCCGCCGTGCAGGTGGTCGAGTTCAGGTAAGGCCGAGCGCTCTTCAGCCCCCGCCGAGGAACTTCACGATTTCGACTTCATCGCCTTCCTTGAGGAGCGTGGCGGCGTAGGCGGCCTTGGGCGGTACCTTGCGATTCAGCTCCACCACCACCTGATCGATTTTCAGGCGGTAGAATTTGATCAGGTTTTCCAGGTTGAGGCCGGCTTCGAGATCGGCATCCTTGCCGTTGACTTTGACTTTCATGGTCCCGTGAATTTACAAAAAAGCCGAACTATTCGTTCTGGGACGGTTCTGGGACGGCTCTGGGAAGGCCCTCGAAAGGCTCGCGTCATCATGAGGCTTGCTCTTCGTGCTTGCATTGGCGCGGAAAGGAAATTTGTTTGGGGGAAAGCTTTGCAAAGGATTTCCCATGAAAAAATTGCTTCTCACTTTGGGCCTGGCCCTGTTCCTGCTTCCCCTGGCCCTGTTCCTGCTTCCCCTGGCCTGCGCCAAAAAACCCAAGACCGGCGACAATATGACCTCTTCGAAGGAAGTGGTAGAGGTATCCGACTATCTCGGCTATATCCATAGCGCGGATACGGCGGAGGGGTTGGAGCATAAGTACACCGCCGGCAGCCTGAGAGCGCTCGCCAAAGCCTTGAACGGCGTATCCACCAAATCCGGCCTCAGCAAGGGCGAGCTCATAGACAAGCTCGACTCGCTCATGTCCATGGCGGACAGCCTGCAAACCGATCCCCAATCGAACAAGCATCCCGGGGAGGTGCGCGCCGCCTTCTTGCGCGCCACGGAGTTGATGGAATCCCTGCAGGGCGCCAAGTTCCCCAGGAACAGGGATGAAGTCCAAGCCGTGCGCCAGGCGGCGACCGATATTTCAGCGGATGAATCCGCCTTGCAGCAAAAGCCGAAGATCATGGCGTTTTTCGATAAGGCCGGAGAAGCGCTCTCAGCCATGGTCATGAACATCTGATAACGGAACATCGACAACGCGGAGGAACGGATCATGCATACCCTTATCATCGAAAACCTGTATGAAGAGTTGTTGGGTTGCTGGAACAAGGGGGACGCCAAAGGCATGGCGTCGCTCTTCACCGGCGACGCCTGCATCGTGGGTTTCGACGGAAGCCAGTATACCGGGAGCGCGGAATTCGAGGAGAACCTGGAGAAAATCTTTTCCCATCACAAGGTCGCCTCCTATGTGGGGGAGATCCGCGATCTCCGTTTGCTGAGCCCGGATATTTGCATGCTCCAGGCGGTGGTCGGCATGATCCCGCCTGGAAAATCAGATCTCGATCCGTCCAAGAACGCCATCCAAACGGTCCTGTTCCAATATGCCGATGAATGGAAGATCGTCCTGTTCCAGAACACGCCGGCGCAATTCCACGGGAATCCGGAAGCGGCCGAGATGTTGACGCGCGGGTTACGTGGCCTGGTTCCGGTCGCGGCATGAGCCGCGCGGTCGCGTCATGAGCCCGGTTCCGGGTCCTTCCCGGATATGGCCGTCGCATGGACCATAAAAGCATTTTCCGTTGGCTGACATTGGATATGGCGGTGTTCTTCGCCATCAACGCCGTATTGCTATCCCTTTTCCACAGGGAATTGGCGACCCTGCGCCACATCGGGGTCTTCCAATTCGCGATCCTGGCGCTGGCCGCGTACCGGGCCTCCAATATCCTGTCCAACGAAACCGTGACCAAGCCATTACGGGCTCCCTTCGTCGAGGAAGTGGAGAAGGAAGGCAAGGTGGTGGAAGAGCCCAAGAAATCGGGCTTCCTGGGGGCCACGGGCCTGCTCCTCTATTGCCCGTCCTGCACGGGAGTATGGCTTTCCGCCGCCCTGGTGTACGGCTTCGCATTTTTCCCCGTGCCGACCTTGGCCGTAGCCTTGTTCCTGGCCTTGAGCGCCATAGAGCGCATCATAGCCGTGGCGCTTGGCAGGCTCAAAGCCAATAGTTGAAGCGCGGAAATCCCGGTTCCGGAGTATCTTTGGTATCCCGCACCCCAGGGAGACCGCATGCGATACTTTGTGATCGGAATACTGCTAAGCATAATATCCGGGAACGCCCAATGGACCCGCGTACCGGGGCCGCCCGTCGATACCGGGGCCCGGGATCCCGTCCTTTCCATCGTCTCCCATGGGCCGGACCTGTGGGTCTTAACGCATGCCGGACTTTTCCAATCCCGGGACTCAGGCCTTACTTGGGCGGCTAAGCGTCCCACCGCCTTTCCCAGGGACGCGGCATTTTCTAGCCGGTATATCGGCCGCTTGTTTTCGGCGGACGAATGCCTGTTTGCGACCTCCCCCACGGGGCTTTTCCGCAGTTGCGGATCGGCAGGGGAATGGCAACGAATCCAAGAGCCCGATGAAATGACGTGGATTGGCCGTTTGCAGGGGAGCACCGGCCTGCTGGTAGCCGATGGCTATGAGTCCGATATACCCTGGCTTTCCACCGATCGGGGGCTGACTTGGCGCCGGGCCCGAAATTTCGTTCCCGGCGGAGTGCCGGTATTAGCTTTGTTCCAAGATGGCCCAAGGCTGTGGGCTTCCAGCAATGATTTGGGTTATCTGGACAACGGGGGCAAAACCTGGAATCCGGTCGGATCCGATGGTACGACCTACATTGGCCGGCATTTGGGACGGCTTTGGGCAGGAGATCGCTTCGGCTCGCTGAAATCCAGCGCGGATAGCGGGAATACTTGGGAGGATGCCGCCATGCCGCAAACAGCGCCGGAGCAATACTTGCAACCGAACAGCATGGCAGAAGTGGACGGTTTACTGTTCCTCAGCGGATACATCGATAACTTCTCCCTGGGCGGAATCTACATGTCGTCGGATACGGGGGAAACCTGGATTCCCCGCGACGCCGGTTTGCGGAAAGATTCCGTACCCGAGGTGCCGGTTGCCGATGCGCATGGCGTTATCGCCCTGGGGAAAATCCTGCTCGCGCAAACGAACTTCGGGGTTTATCGCTCCGCTAATCTGGGCATCTCCTGGCTCCCAGCCAACCAAGGCTTGCCGGCATCCGCCACGGAACCGCAGGGCTTGTATTCGCTGGTTGAACATGAGGGGGTGCTCTACGCGGGTGCCAGCGGCACCGCAAGCATATCCTGGTTTATCTCCAAGGACACGGCGAAGACCTGGGTCGCCTGGCATCCCGCGATCCCGGATTTCCAGCAATTGAGCTTCACCTCTAAAGCCGCATTCGCCCTTCCCGTGAAGTCCGATACCGGGCCGGCCATTCCCCTTTACGCCTCTACGGATGGAATGCTCACTTGGCACCCTGTAAGGGGCGCATGGGAGTCGATACCCTATTCCCAGTTGCTGAATTTGTACACCGCGCAGGATTATGCCATCCTCAGCATCGAATCCGCCGGCCCGGCGCGCTCATGGTTTTCCACGGATGGAGGCCTCACCTGGTCGGCCGACTCGGTGGCCCTGATGATGGAAAAGATCCATTTGCAAGCCATCTCAGGCGGGACGCAATTCCGCACCGACGGATGGTCGGTGGACGCCTCCCAGGATAGCGGTAAGAGTTGGCAATCCTCCCTGTCCGGTTCCAACGATATCGAAGCACTGGCCTCCAACGGGAATTTAGCCGCCATCGTCTCGGACACTTTGTTCGCGAGCACCGATAGAGGCGCCAAATGGTCTCCCGCGAAGTATGGCAGCCTTCTCCGCCCGCATGCATATAGCTTGGCAAACCTGGGCAGCCGGTTATTCGCAGGGACGAGCCGCGGTCTTCTGACGTCGACGAATGGGCTTGATTGGAAACCCGTCGGCGAGCGCGGGTTGTCCTCCTGGGGGCTCAGGGCCTTCGCCGCATTTGGCGATAATATGGTAGCCGGGACCAACGATCAGGCTTATTACAGCATGGACGGCGGGGCGCATTGGAATGCGGTTTCCGGTTTGCCGATGGCTCGGCTGGATCTGCCGCCCATGCATTCGGTCACGGCCTATGGAGGCGGGTTCTTTGCGGGCGCAGCGTTGGGACTTTGGGCATCATCGGATTCCGGGAAAACCTGGAATCAGAACGCAAGCGCCACCGTGAGGTTGGATCCGTACCTGAAGGGCTTGGGCGCGGGGCCGGAAGGCCTGTACGTGGTCACGACGAACAACAGGGTTCGGATTTCCAAAGACACGGGGAAAACCTGGAAGGATTGGGGCCCGGGTCCGTCAGTAAGCGGGGAGCCTGTTCCGGTAATCGGTGCCGACGGGGGAATCCATGCCTTACTAGGCGAGGGCGGATACTTCACCGATGGCGGCGCATGGGCCAAGGAAGACTTGCCCGGGCCCGCGCCGCATGACTTTCTCGCCGGGACCGGTGACGCGCTCGCGGTATCCTCCGGGGATGGATTGTATTTTCGCCATTCCCGCAACTCGGAATGGACGCCCGTGGAAAGCGACTTGCCCGAAAAGGATTGGACCGCGCTGGCAATGGATGGGAATCGATTGTACGCAGGCCTGTTCACGCAAGGCATCTGGGTAAATACTTCGCTGCCGGCATCCATACGGACCTCCGTCCAGGCGCCGGTGGAAGCACTTTCCATCCGGTCCGGGAAGGGACGCCGGTCCGTATTCCGATTCGGCCTGGCGCGGCCCAGCCGCGTGCGCCTGTCTCTGCACTCGATCGACGGTCGGACCACGGGTCTATTCGATGCCTCCTTGTCGCCGGGAGTCCATGAGATCCCCATGTCCGCCCGCACCGGCGGAACTGGATTCTACCGTCTGCAAGTATTCCCATCGCAAGGGGACGCGCCCAAGGTGGTATTGCGGGGTAAACTGCCTCCAATGGAATGAATCTTCCGGTCCACCCATATCCACCTAATGCGCCAACCTAGTGCGCCGGCGCTTGGATCTCCTTCAGGATGTCCGCGAGATTGCTCATGCCCCAATGTTCGGCGTACTTGCCGTTTTCCAGGCGGATGATATCGATCACGTGGAAGGCTATCCTTTTATGGGAGGGAGCGATGCCCATGAACTCTCCCGTATGCGTGGCCCGCAAGACCTTGCGGCTGGTGACCAAATCCCCTTCGGCTATTTGCGCCAGGATCTCCACCTTCACGTCCGGGAACCCCGTACGCAACAGCTCCAGGATGAAATGGATCATGCTGCCGGCGCCATTGGGCGCGCCGGGGGGCGCGGCATGGTTGACCACGTTCCCGGCCACCAATTCCCGGAACGATTGCAGGCTCCCTTGTTCGATGACTTCCCGGTTGAAGCGCGTCACTATCGCTTTGTTTTTTTCCAGCTGGGTTTGCATTCCGACTCTTTCCATTACGGGGTGATGATTCCTTAAGAGGGGAATCTATATCGCCGCCGCGCGGGGAAGTTAAGGCTCGCGGTCCAAAAACTATCGCTGGACGTCCAGATTGCGGGCCAGGAATTCCCGGGGCGTGAGGCCGAAAGCCTGCTTGAAGGATTGCGTGAAGCTGGAATGGTTCCGGTATCCCACCTTGTGGAATATTTCGCTGGGCTTCTCCCGCCCCTGCAAAAGCAGGTCGCGCGCCG
>JBDSWM010000138.1:0-5333 GCA_039926685.1 Fibrobacteria bacterium
GGCCCGCGCGCGCATAGGACATGGACTTGCCGTCCTTGTCGATGATGAGGCATAGGGCCGTTACGAAACTCTTGTCGTCCAGGTCCAGGATCATCAGATCGTTCACGGCGCACAGCAATTGCTTGGCCGAGGATTCATAGCGCGCTTCCGCGCGGAAGGTGCTGCGCAGCATGGTCATCACCAGCGCGGCGGGAATGCCCTTGCCGCTCACGTCGGCGATGACCACCACCCAGTTACCCGAATCGGTCTGGAAATAATCCAGATAATCGCCGCCCACCTCGTAGGCCGGATGGTACACGCCCTTGAGGCTGACGCGCGGGATGGAAGGCTTGTTCTGGGGCGTGAACCGGCGTTGGATGTCCTGGGCCACCTCCAGCTCGCCTTGCAGGCGCGCCTTCTTCTCCAGCTCCTGGAAATTGTTGGCGTTGGAAAGCGAGATGGCGGTTTGCGCCGCCAGGGTGTTCACCACCACCTTCTCCTGTTCGAACCATGTGGCGAAAGCGGCCGGCGCGAACAGCTGGACCACGGCCAGGGACTTCTCCTCCACCAGCAGCGGCACCAGGGCATAGACGGGGAAGTCGTCCAACCCCGGCCAGGCGATGGCTGCGAGGGCGGGATCCTTTTTCCGATCGGGGATGAGCAGGGGCGCGGTGACGAGGCCGGTGCTCTGGACTTGCAGCGCCACCCCGCAGGCCAGCTTCAATTCCGGATCGGACAGGCGCGCGGTGGCCGCGATGCAGCGGTAGCCGTCCGGACCCATTTCGCAAAAGGCGGCTTCGATGCCGGGATAGCTGCGCGCGAAGGTCTCCAGTATGGCCGGAAGCAATTCCCTGCGATGGTTGTAATGACCCAGGCGATGGGCGGCGGAATTCAGGAAATGCAACTGGCTGACCCGCGATTCCAGGCGCTGGTTGGAATCCTGCAACATGCGCTCGCCTTCCCGCAAGGCGCGTTCCGTGCGCAGATGCTCCTTGATTTCCTGGACCAGGGCGGCGGTGCGTTCCTGCACGCGGACCTCCAGATCCTCCTTGGCCTTGCGGATGGCTTCCTGGGCCTGCATGCGCTCGGTGACGTCGCGGGAGATCCCCACCAATCCGGTGACATTCCCTTCCTTGTCGTAGATGGGCACCTTGGTGGTGGAGACCCACGCGTCCGGGCGGTTGTTGGTGAAGGTTTCCCGTTCCACCTTGTCCACCACGGGAATGCCGGTTTTCAGGATTTGCTGCTCATCGTCGTAAGCCTGCTGGGCATGGTCCTGGGTGAAGAAATCGAAATCGGTCTTGCCGATGGCGTCCTCCAGGCGCAGCAGGCCTTCCAGGTGGATGCCTTTGCTCACGCGCACGAAGCGGCTTTGCAGATCCTTGAAATAGATGGCATCGGGGATGTTGGTCAGCATGGCATGGAGCAGATTGCTTTCCAGGGCCAGCGCCTCCTCCGCGCGCTTGAGCGCCGTCACGTCGCGGGATATGCCGCAGGTGCCGATGATGCTGCCCTTCATGTCATGCAAGGGCATCTTGGTGGTGTATACCGAGCGCACTTTGCCGTTGTCCAGGTGCTCCACCTCGAGCTTATCGATCATGGCTTCGCCTTTGGCCATGATGGATAGCTCGTCCCGGCGGGCGTCCTCCGCGTACGCGCGTTTGAAGAAATCGAGGTCCGTGCGGCCGATGATCTCCCCTTTGGAACGGAGCCCCAGCTCCTTGACCAGGGCCTTGTTGACCCAGGTGAAGCGGCTTTCCCTGTCCTTCAGGAATACGAAGTCCGGCGCATTGTCCAGCAAGTCGTTCAGCAAAGCGCCTTCGCGCGCCATGGCTTCCTCGGCCCTTTTCAGCGCGGTCACGTCCTTGGTGATGCCGCAGGTGCCGATGATTTCGCCCCTGGCGTCGTGCAAGGGGATCTTGGTGGTGTACACCCAGCGCGGCGATCCATCGCCGTAGTTGTCCTTCTCGAGCTTGTTGATGATGGGGATGCCCGTCTCCATGATCCGCTGCTCGTCCACGCGCGCCTCCTCGGCATGCTCGACCGAGAAGAAATCGAAATCGGTTTTCCCGAGGATGTCCTCTTTCCCGCCCTTCTGGAGATTGCCGACCTTGTGCTTGTTCACCCAGGTGAAGCGGCCTTCCCGATCCTTGAACCAGACGCCGTCCGGGATGTTGTCCAGCAAGTCGTTGCGCAACACGCCTTCCGTGGCCAGCACCTGTTCGGCCTGCACCATCTTGGTGGAATCCTTGGAGATGCCGCAAATGCCGATGATGTTCCCATCCGCGTCCCGCAAAGGGATCTTGGTGGTCAGCACCCACATCGGGGAACCGTCCGCGTAATGATCCGTTTCCAATTTGTTCAGGATGTATTCGCCGGTGCGGATCACCCGCTGATCGTCCTCGAAGGCCTGGCGCGCCCGTTCCTCCCCGTGGATGTCGAAGCTGGTCTTCCCCACCAGATCGTTCCGGCTGTCCAGGCCTTGCAGCTTGTACATGTTCCGGTTGACCCAGATGAAGCGGCTGTCCTTGTCCTTGAAATAGATGTGATCGGAAATGTTGTCCGCCAGCACGTGGAAGGGGCGCAACTCCTGCTCCAGCACCCGGTTCCGGCCTTCCAGGATGGCTATGCGCGCTTCCGCGTCGCGCAGGCGCGCTTCCGTATCCGTCAGATTGGGTACCGCGGGCTTGTCTGCAGCCTGCTTGTCCGCCGCCCTTTTCCGCGCCGTTTGGCCGGGTTCCGTCCCTTTGGGTTTGCGGCCGCCCTTGCCCTTGCCGCCTGGATGCTTGCTGTTTCTGCCTTCTGCCATGGTTCCTTCAGGCCCGAGGATGGGCCTTAGCGTAGGTTTCCTTGAGTTTCCGGATGGAAACGTGGGTGTATTTCTGGGTCGTGGACAGGGAGGAATGCCCGAGCATCTCCTTCACCGCCATCAGGTCCGCGCCGTTGTCCAGCAGATGGGTCGCGAAGGAGTGCCGCAGCACGTGCGGGGACGATTTCCCCCGCCGCCCCTTGGCATGCAACCTGTCCGTTACCGTACGCTGTACGATACGCCGGCCCACCGGTTTTCCCCGGACCGAGACCAGCACCGGGCCGGACGTCGTCTGCACCCCGTTTTCGCGGCACAGGGCGCGATAGCCGTCCAAGCTGGCCTTGGCCGAATCCGTGAGCGGCACGGTGCGTACGCGGTTGCCCTTGCCGAGCACGCGCGCCCAGCTTGAATCCTTGGCCAGGTCGCTCCACTTGAGCCCCACCAGCTCGCCCAGGCGCATTCCCGAACCGTAGAACATCTCCACGCATAAGCGCGTACGCGCGGCCGCGAAGCTTTCAGGTTCCTCTCCCGGCTCTTCCGCCAGGACATCCTCCAGGAACTCCTCCCCCGCCACCGTCACCAGCTTGCTTTCCTGCCGCGGGAAGGCGATGGATTGGGCGGGGTTGCGACCCATCCCATGGTCCTGCACCAGGAAGCGCCCGAAGCCCTTGAGGCAGGCCAGCAAACGGCTTTGGCTGCTGGCGGCCAGGCCGCGGGCCTGGGAGGAAAGGAACAACTGCAACCCGCGCTTATCCAAGGCCAACGCGTTGTCAGCGCCTCGCTTGGCCGCCCATGCGGACAGTTTCGCGAGGTCGCGGGAATAAGCGGACAAGGTATGCAGGGAATAGCCGCGGACGTCCCGGAGCTGCTCGAGATATTCCTCGATGGCCGGGGCGAGATCCAATAAGCGTGTTTCGGATGGTTCCATGGAGGTCTATCCGGTTATTTTCCAGAAAAAATAGTAATTCGGCCTACTGCAAGCGCGCGAACTGGATCCGGAACCCTTCTTCCTCGGCCATGTCCAAGGTCCAGGGTTTAATCTTCTTCTTTTCCCTGTCGAAGATGATGAGCAGGATGGGCTTCTCCGGCTGGGCGAGGCTGCAACGCGCCACCACCCCGGAAAAACCCGTGTACTTGCGGTATTTCTTGTCTTCTATGATGATGACGCGCGAACCCACCGGGAATACGGGGACGATGGCGATGAAGGCGTCCACCACGGCGCGGTTGAGATGGGAACCGGCGGACTTGATCACCGTGCGCATGGCCTCGTCCGGCGAGAGCGGCGCCACGGTATTGGGCATGGGGCTGAGCATGGAAATGTAGGTATCCGCCACGGCCGCGATTTCCGCATAACGGTGGATCATTCCCTTTTTCGGGCTCAGCGTCTTGAGGGGGATCTGATTGTCGCCGCGCAGTCCGCGGGGATACCCCCTGCCATCCTGTCGCTCGTGATGCTGGTAGGCCACATGCGAGGTGGTGATGCCGATGCGGTCGTTCTGGCGCAGGATTGAATACCCCAGGGCGGGGTGTTCTCGGTACAGTTGTTGCTCCTGCTCGGACATCGATCCCAATTTGTTCATCAGGGTATCGGGGAAAACCACCTTGCCCAGATCCATCAGCAGGCATCCCAACGCCAGCTCTTCGATCTCCCTTTGCGTGTACTTGAGCTTGTTGGCCAGGATGATGGCCGTTACGGCCACGTCCAGGGCGTGCTGGTACAGGTATCCGCTCTTGGTGCGGATGGAGGCGAAGTTCACGGCCACGGGCTCCTTGGATAGGAGATCGTCCAGGATCTGCCTGATGAGCTTCTTGATCTCCTCCACGGCGATGATGTTCTTGAAGCGGGAGGTATCGGTCAGGGCTTTGGCGACGCTGGCATGCGTGAGGGTCTTGATTTGGGCGACCTGCCTGAGGACGTCCGCGTTTTCCTTCACCATGAACTGCGATTGCAACCCGAGCTGTTCGCTGATGCTCTCCTCGGGGATGATGATTTCGGTGCCTTCTTCGGATATCCAGGCCCCCGTCAGTTCGATTTCGCGCATCTTGGTTATCACGCGATCGTTGATCACATTCCCGGCGGAAAGCAAGAGCTCGCCCGACTCGCTCACGATTGAGCGCGCGAGCAACATTCCCGGCTTGATTTCGTCCAGGGTCAGCTTAATCATGGAATGCCTTATTCTCTTGCTAAACCCCCCGGAAGTCAAGGCTGCGGGCCGGCTTGTCTCCTTCCCGCCCCATCGGCGAAAGGATAGGCACTCAATTCGGCCGGGATAGGCCGATCGCATGGGAAAAACCGATTCCGGAGAGCCAGGTCCGGCCCAGATACCGGTGATAACGCAGCGCCTCCCGGCACTCCCAGCCGGCCCAGGAAAACCGTAAACCCAAGGCCGCTTGAAAAGGCGGACCCGCGAACCCTCCCGTGAATTCCATGCCCGGATGCGGACTGAAGGAAAGAGAGGCCAGCGTGCGCCAAGCGGTGGGGCCTGTCTTTCGGAAATCAAGGCGTAGGATCTGCCCGGTCCCGGACCGGCCGGTCCCGGACAGG
>JBDSWM010000139.1:0-4814 GCA_039926685.1 Fibrobacteria bacterium
GGAACCGGATGAGCATGCCAAGAAGAAAAAGGAAGAAGGCCCCGCCCCCACTGGCAAGATCCGCAACGCCTTTTTCACGGAATTCATCGTACAGTAGGGGAAAGGTCCGAAACCCTCCGGAAGCACAAGATCATGAGCGATATTCTGTCACAAGAGGAAGTGGATGCGTTGCTTAACGCCGTATCCACCGGAAGCCTGGTCCCGGAAGCCGGATCGGAAAAACCGTCCATGGACGGCGGTTCCATGGCGGATGATCCCGACAAGGAAAAGAGCGTCCTTCTTTACGATTTCCGCCGCCCCGATCGCGTCTCCAAGGATCAGATGCGCACCCTGCAGAACCTGCACGATGGGTATGCGCGACTGCTCTCCACCACCCTGAGCTCCTACCTACGCACCCTGGTGGAAATCGACATCGTCTCGGTGGACCAGCTCACCTACTCCGAATTCATGATGTCCATCTCCAACCCGAGCTGCATCTACGTTTTCCAGATGGAGCCGCTGGAAGGCGCCGCCATTTTCGAGGTCAATCCCAGCCTGGTCTTCTTCATCGTGGACCGGCTTTTCGGGGGCCAGGGAAAGCCCTCCGAGCACAACCGTGAACTCACCGACATCGAGAAGAACGTCCTCACCAAGATCATCGAACGCGCGCTCCTCAATCTCAAGGAAGTCTGGGAGCACGTGGGCATCTTCACGCCCAAGATCGAGAGCTACGAGACCAACTCGCAATTCGTGCAGATCGCCCCGCCCAACGAGACCGTAATCCTTATTTCCCTGGAAGTGCGCATGAAGCACGGTTCCGGCCTCATCAGCCTGTGCTTCCCGTACATGCTCCTGGAATCGGTGATCACCAAGCTTTCGGGCGAATCCTGGATATCCGGCCAACGCACCACCACCCAGGAGACCCGGCGCTTGCTGGAAACGGAGCTGGCTACGACCGAACTCGGCACCACCGCCATGATCGGCGAGACCAGCCTTTCGATCCGCGATTTGCTGCAATTGCAGAACGGGGACGTGGTGGTATTGGACAAGCTCGCGCAAAGCGATTTGGTGGTCAAAATCGGTGACAAGCCCAAGTTCCTGGGCAAGGTCGGCATCGTCGGGCGCAACAAATGCATCCAGATCACATCGATCATCGATCGGGAAGTAGGGGAAGATGGCTGAAGACGGTCCGCTGAGCCAAGCCGACATCGACGCTCTCACCGCCGGACTGCTGGGAGACTCCGTCTCCACCAGCGTGGACCCGGCCGCGCTGCGTCCTGAAGTGGATGCCATCATGGAGCAGGGCTCCTCCGTGGTGGGCACCCTGTTGAACCGCAGCTCGCGGATGGCCGTCTCCGACATCGTGGACGCGAACGCCACCGCCATCGTGGAGAACATGGACGGCGACGGCCTGATCGTGCGCCTGGCCCTGCAACACGGATTGCCGGGAGAGCTCTGCCTTTTGTTCAAGAAGGAAACCGCCGCATTGCTATGCGGGCTGATGATGGGCGGCGACGGCACCGCGCCCTTCCAGGACGAGGACATGGACGCGCTGAACGAGTTCGGCAACCAGTTCATGGGCTCGGTATGCACCATGCTCGGCTCCCGGATAGGCAGCTCGGTCTCCCCTTCCCAGGCCCAGACTTCCACTTACCACCCGGATCATCCCCCCTTCGAACTGGACGGCGCGGCCCTGGTGGTCGCGGATCTGAACATCGAAGGATCGCCGGACGCCAAGTTCCAGATGCTCCTCTCTTCCGCGCTCGCGAAAAAGCTGAGTGGGGCGGATTCGTCCCCCTCCTACGACGGCGGAAGCGCGGACACATCCCCCCTTTCCGGCATGGGCGGTTTCGATACTTCGCTGGCGCGCAACCTGGAGGACAGCCCTCCCAATATCCAGATGCTGCTGGACATCAACCTCAACGTGACCATCGAACTGGGGCGCACGCGCCTCTCCATCCGGAAGATCCTGGAATTGGGTCCCGGTTCAATCATCGAGTTGGATCGCCTGGCGGGTGAGCCCGTGGACCTGCTTGTCAACGATAAGGTCGTGGCCAAGGGCGAGGTGGTGGTGGTGGACGAGTATTTCGGCATCCGCATCATCTCCTTGGTCTCCCCGGAGGAGAGGATTAAACAGCTCAAATGATTCCCATTCCCTTCCGCATCCGGAACGCCGGATTCGCCTTCGCTTATTCCCTGGCCTTGATCGCTTCGGCGGCCGCGCCCGGATCGGCCGCACAAACGCACGGCTCCGCCAAAAGCGAAGTCCTGGCTTCCGAGCCGGCCGTCGATTTGCCGCCGCCCCCACCCTCTCCGGCCATGGAGGACAAGTTCCGCAAGCTGCAGCAGGAAATGGAATCGGCTCCGGGCTCCAAATCCGCGTCGGCCAAGGCGTCGGAAACACGACCGCCCCAGGCCATCGCCGTGGGGGGCCTGGCCATCAAGATCTTCTTCGGCCTGGCTTTCGTCCTGATCCTGGCGGTAGTGACCATACGCGTCTTGAAGCGCCTGCAAGGCGGCCTGCTTTCCAATGCGGGCAGAGGCGGCAAGGATGGTAAGGGCGGCGACATTTTCGAAGTCCTGGAAACCTGCCATCTGGGGGCGCAGCAGCGCGTGGTGGCCTTGCGCATGAACGAGGAGGTAGGGATAGTAGGCGTTACCCAGCACGGCATATCCCTGCTGACCGTGCTGAAGGAACCGGCCGATGACCTGCGCCGTTCGCGCGAAAGCAATTCCGCCGCCTTCTCCGACAACTTGAACAAACTGCTGGAACGTTTCAAGAAGCCGAAAAAGGTTTCCGACTTGCTCGATGAGGCGCAGCCATGAAGCGGGGCCTATCGGGATTATCGGCAAGGCCATTAGGAATCTTTAAGGCTATTTGCGGGAGGATGGCCATTCCCTCGCCGCTGATGCTCTTCGCTCTTTTCCTGATCCTCTCCGCCGTTTCGGCCCATGCCCAGGTCCTTCCCAAGCTTTCCCTGGGCTTCGACAAGGCCAACGGCCCCAAGGATGTGGCCGTGACCCTGGAACTGGTGGCCATGCTCACCGTCCTGAGCCTGGCCCCGTCCATCCTCATCATGATGACCTGCTTCACGCGGGTGATGGTGGTACTGAGCTTCCTGAAGCAGGCCTTGGGAACCCAGAACGCGCCGCCCAACCAGATGCTGATGGGCCTGTCCCTGTTCCTGACCTTCTTCATCATGGGCCCCACCTTCAAGCGCGTGAACGACGAGGCCTTGCAGCCCTACCTGGCCGAAAAGCTCAATTACCAGGTGGCCATCGAAAAAGGCATGGCGCCCATGCGGGAGTTCATGCTCAAGCAGGTCAACGAGAAGGATCTGGCCCTGATGGTGCGCATCAGCCGCTCGCCCACCCCCAAGAACGTGGACGATCTGAGCAATTTCACCTTGATCCCCGCCTTTTGCATCAGCGAGCTGCGGGCTTCCTTCATCATCGGCTTCCTCATCTACATCCCTTTCCTGGTGATCGATATGGTGGTTTCCTCCGTGCTCATGTCCATGGGCATGATGATGCTGCCCCCCGTCATGATCTCCACCCCTTTCAAGCTTATCCTGTTCGTCCTGGTGGACGGCTGGAACCTGGTGATCCAGCAATTGGTACTGAGTTTCCGCTGAGCGGGAACGGAAGCGCGGGCCGACCATGAACGAGATGATGATCATAGACCTGGGACGCAAGACATTGATGATGGTGCTGATCCTGAGCGGCCCCATGCTGCTGCTGTCCCTGGTGGTGGGCCTCGTCATCAGCATTTTCCAGGCCGCCACCCAGATCACGGAAATGACCCTGACCTTCATCCCGAAGCTCGTGGCCATGGGAGTCGCCCTGCTGGTATTCCTGCCCTGGATGCTGCAATTGTTCAAAGGCTTCTTCGTGGAACTGTTGGAGATGATACCGAGTATGCTGCGGTGACTGGTGGGTAGAATTCAAAACGCAAAATGCAAAGTGCAAAATGCAAAATGACGGAAAAGAAGGCGGAACGCCCCTCTCCCCATGACCACAATCCCCGCTCCTTCCCCTCTCGACGGCATCCCGGCGCTCCAGGATTTCACCGTTGCGCAAATAGAACTGTGGCTGCTGGTGCTGGTGCGAGTGAGCATGATGGTGTTCCTGCTGCCCATCCTGAATTCGGATGAGGTGCCTTCCCGGTTCAAGGCCGGACTCTCCTTTTTCCTGAGCCTGATCCTCTTCCCCACCCTGCCGCCTACCTCCGTGGCCATCCCTCCCAACCTGGCGGGATACATGCTGCTCGCCTTGCGGGAGATATACGTTGGCGCGGTGATGGGGTTCGCGGGGACCTTCGTATTCGCGGGTCTGAGGTTCGCGGGCTCCTGGATGGATTCGGAAACGGGTTTCAACATGACCCAGATCATGAATCCCTCCACGCAGGAGGAGGAAACGCCGTTGGGCCATCTCCTGTTCATCCTCTTCATCTTGCTGCTGCTTTCCACGGGCGGATACATGTTCTACCTGCAGGCCATCGCGGAGTCCTTCCGCCAGATCCCCTTGGCGGCCGCGCACGCCGCTTCCGCGGGCATGGTTTCCGTCTTCGTGCAGCTGTCCACCGATTCCTTCCTGCTCGGGATGAAGGTGGCCGCTCCCGTGGTCGGCACCCTGTTCGTATCCAGCGTGGCGTTGGCCATCATCGCCCGCATCATGCCCCAGATGAACGTGTGGATGGTAGCCATGCCCATGAAATTGGCCCTTGGGGCCCTGACCACCATTTTCGCGCTGCCCATGATGTGGCAGGCATTCCTCAAGGATCAGACCGGGCTGCAAGGCTATTGGATGGTGCTGATGCGGATGATGGGGGCCTG
>JBDSWM010000140.1:0-8600 GCA_039926685.1 Fibrobacteria bacterium
AAATTGGACCCTGTACTAGCCATCAGCTCGGACATCAGATAAGTTTGTTACCTTAGAAAATCCGTAGATCAAGCCCAAAAACCAGGAGACCTATCATGGCCGGCAGTTTCCAAAACGAGATCCCCCCCGCGCGGGTCAATATCAAACTGGATATTGACAAGGGCGGCGCGCAGAAGAAAATCGAACTCCCTTTCAAAATGTTGGTTATGGGCGACTTTTCCCAGAAGGGCGACTCCGGCCGCTTGGTGGACAAGGAGAAGATCAACATCAACAAGGACAATTTCAATCAGGTGATGGAGTCCATGGATCTGGGCCTCAACCTCAGCGTCGAAAACAAGATCAACGCCAGCGGCGGGGATCTGAAGGTCGATCTCAAATTCAAGAACATGAAGTCCTTCGATCCCATCGAGATCGTGAAGCAGGTGCCCCAATTGTCCAAGCTCCTGGCCGCGCGCAACCTCGTGAAGGATCTGAAATCCAATCTGATGGACAACAAGGAATTCCGAAAGAAGCTGGAAGGCATCATGGCCGACAAGACCGCCATGGACAGCCTCGTGGCCGAACTCGACAAGATCGTGCCCATGGGCGACGGCGAAGACAAAGCCGCTTAACAAACATCCAGGAATAAGGAAGTAGGAGCGAAAATGGCAGAGGAAAAATCCCTAGTCAACGAAATCCTGGAGTATATGGACATCAAGGCGGCGCCGGACAAGCCCGTCGACCTGATGCAGTTCCGGGAAGAATCCGATATCGCCGAAGTGGAAGCCAATAAGCGCATCACGGCGGCTTTGCGGGTCTTCATCGGCGCCATCGCGGAAGGCACCGCCACCGTCGAGAAAATCGACAAGACCGTCCTGGATCAACAAATCGCCGCCATCGACGAAAAGATCTCGGCGCAGTTGGACGCCATACTGCACCATCCCGACCTGCAGAAACTGGAATCCTCATGGAAGGGACTGAAGTTCCTGGTCGATCGCACCGACTTCCGCAAGAACATCAAGATTGAAATGCTGGACATCTCCAAGCAGGCCTTGCTCGAGGATTTCGAGGATTCCCCGGAAACGATCCAGACCGGGATGTACAAGCATATTTATACCCAGGAATACGACACACCGGGCGGTGAGCCGGTGGGCGCCATCATCTCCAACTACGAGTTCACATCCAAGCCTCAGGACATCAGCCTGTTGCAGAACGTGTCCAAGATATCCGCTTCCGCGCATTGCCCCTTCATCGGGTCGGTAGGCGCCCAGTTCTTCAATCGCAAGACGGCCCAGGAACTGCCCGCCATCGAGGACTTGTCCAACTACATGGAACGCGCCGAATACCTGAAGTGGAAGGCCTTCCGCGAATCGGAAGACTCCCGCTATGTGGGCCTGGTGCTGCCGCGGTTCCTGTTGCGTTTGCCCTATGGCCCGGACACCATTCCCGTCAAGGAATTCGTGTACAAGGAAAAAGTCACGGGCGATCAGCATGATAAGTACCTATGGGGCAATGCAACCTTCTCCATGGCGGCCAATCTGTCCCGCGCCTTCGCCGAAAACGGCTGGTGCGTGGGCATCCGCGGACCTGAAGCGGGCGGCAAGGTCGAAGATCTTCCCATCCATCTGTATGACGTGGGCAAGGGCAACCAGATGAAGATCCCCACGGAGATCCTCATCCCGGAAACCCGCGAGTTCGAATTCGCCAACCAGGGATTCATCCCCTTAAGCTTCTACAAGAACCGCAACTATGCCTGTTTCTTTTCCGCCAACTCTTCCCAGAAGCCGCAGCTATTCGATGACCCCAATGTCACGGCCAACAGCCGCATCAATTCGCGCCTTCCCTATATTTTCCTGAGCTCGCGCGTAGCGCATTATCTCAAGGTCATTCAACGCGAAAACATCGGCGCCACCAAGAACGCCCAGGTGCTTCAGGACGAGTTGAACCAGTGGATCAAGGGACTGGTGACGGAAATGAAGAACCCGAGCCCCACCGTGGCCGCTCAGCGTCCGCTCAGCGCCGCTTCGGTGAAAGTCAGCGAAATCGCCGACAATCCGGGCTTCTATCGCGTTACCATGGCCATCAGCCCCCATTTCCAAGTGGAAGGCATAGACGTCAATCTGCAAATGGTATCGCAGATGCCGAAGGGGAAATAGTCCCGCTGGTTTTCCGGGGAAGCTAACTCCCGAAGGATCCGTGTTTTTCTGGCGCCCAAGTGGGCGCCTTTTTTTTGCCCTAGCTTAAAATAAATCTCCCCGATTATCGCGTCCGACACCTCGCCAGGGATCATTCGTCACACTTCACCTGCCGATGTGAGCTTGCTCACAGACTCAAAAGCGCGGGAAGATTAACTTATAAGCGTATGACAAGGAAGTGCTATATTTCCGCATACGGGAAACCCTCTCACTCAGTACAAGGAGTAGTCACATGGCGTTGAATGCATACCTCACACTTAAAGGACAGAAGACCGGCCCGGTCAACGGTTCGGTTACCCAAGCGGGCCGAGTAGACCAAATCATGGTCATCGCCGTATCCCATGAAATCATTTCTCCCCGGGATGCTGCATCCGGCTTGCCCACCGGCAAGCGCATGCACAAACCTTTCATCGTTACCAAGGAGCTGGACAAGTCCACGCCCCTCCTTTACAGCCTGCTCTCCCACAATGAGAACATCACGGAATTCTGCATCGACTTCTACCGCCCTGACAAGAGCGGCATTGAGACGAAAGCCTATACCGTAAAGCTCACCAATGCCAATATCGCCTCCATCGACTTCCACATGGCCAATAACAAACATCCGGATCTGATGAAGTTCGCGGAATACGAAGAAGTGGCCTTTACCTACCAGAAAATCGAATGGAGCTGGACCGCTGGCAATATCACCGCCGACGACGATTGGGAAGCCCCCCTTACCTGATTTCTCGATAATCCGGAATTCAACGCCGAAGCCGGGGGACTCCCCCGGCTTTAGCTTTTCCGGGAATTGTTACCTGTGGTTCAATTTCTACCTTACCTTCCATGGCGGGCAATCACTCTTTCCTTCCCGAAAGCCTGTTCGAAAAACTCGCCGACCAGTATGCGGACGGTACTCCTATCACCGCAGTGCCGCAAGCATATCGCCGTGCCAAGAGCATTGCCGATCACCTTTGGCGTATGTTCAATACCCGGCAAGGCGCCTTGCCCCATCTTGCGGACTATGGGCTCCCGGATATCACGGAAATCTACCGAAAGCTTCCAGGCAGCCTCAAGGAACTTGAGGCTACCATTTTATCGCTCGTCTCCAAATATGAGCCGCGCCTGGAACGGGTCCGCATCCGGCAGTTGCCGACCACGCCCCAGGAATTCAAGCTCAGTTTCGAGCTAAGCGCTTCCGTGAGCGGCGGAGAGCGGATCTCTTTCCAGACCAGTTTCCATACCAGCGGTGAAACCAACGTCCAACCTTTGCGGGCCAGGACCTGAACCGGAAAGCCGAGGCGCCATGTCCGATTTCGAAAAATTCTACGCGGAAGAAATGCGCTTCCTGCTGGAAGGGGGCCAGGAATTCGCCGAAGCCTTCCCGGAACGCGCGCGTTACCTTAACATAACCACCATCGAGGATCGCGATCCCTACGTGGAACGCCTCTTCGAAGGTTTCGCTTTCCTCACGGGCCGCATCCGCCAGAAGCTGGAAGACGATTTCCCGGAGTTCTCGCAGAACCTTATGGAAATGGTGGACCCGGCCTTCCTCCGCTGCATTCCTTCCCTGGCGATGCTGCAGATCACCTTCCGCGCCAATATGCTGCCGAAACCCTACCTGATCCCGCGCGGGACCGTTTTCCATTCCAATCCGGTGGGATCAGACATGGCCATCTGCCGCTTCCAGAGCACGCAGGACGTCACCATGTATCCGTTCACATTGGCGGGCGCGGAATCGCAACACCATCCCGTGCACGGGGAAGGCTTCCGGTTAAGCTTCCTGCTCGACCCGGGGGCCGACCCGGCCATGCTCGAAATCCCGGCGCTGTCGATCTACTTGCATGGCGATCGGCCCTTGGGGTATTTCCTCCATTATTTCCTCACCGACAAGATCGCGAAAGTACTGTTGGAAGGCGAAGGCTATTCCCAAACGCTGGGCGGGCAGGAACTGGTGGAGGCCGGAGGTTTCGCCGAGAATGAAAACCTGCTTCCCCACCTGGACAACTCCTTTGAGGGCAGCCGTTTTCTCCAGGAGTTTTTCGCCTTCGAGGAGAAATTCCGTTTCATCCGCGTCAAAGGGCTCGGCAAAATCTCGGAGATGCCGGACAACAGCCGTTTCTCGGTGTGCTTTTTCTTCAAGGAGGCCATCCCGGACGGCAAGCGCATCAAACCCGAGAATTTCCGCCTATTCGCGACGCCGGTGGTGAACTTGTTCCAGACCCAGTCGGAACCGGCCAACCTGAACCACAAGCACTTCGAATACCCCCTCTATGCGGATTCCCGGCGCAAGATGGAGATCTACGAGGTGCAATCCGTGATCGGCATCGATAAGAACACGGGCGCGCAAAGGCCGTTCCACAAGTTCTGCGAATTCCGGCATCAATTGCTGGCCAAAGGCGAGGAAGCGGAGGATTCTTTTTTCCAGGTGCGCCAGGAGATGCAGGGTAAGAACCGTTTTCAAACCTATATCTCGGTGGGCACGAACAAGAAAATGGAAAACCTCGCTGAGGAATACCTTTCCGTGTCGATATTGGCCACCAACGGGTCCATCCCGCGCGAGGAAATCCTGGAAAACGGGATCGTGAATCCGGCGGCGGGATTCCCCACCTTTTGCAACTTCAGCAATTTCACGCGCCCCACCGTCCCGGTGTATCCCCCGCGCTCGGACCATTATCTCTGGTACGTGCTTTCCCATATGAACATGAACTACCGTTCCCTCTGCCAAAAAGGGAATCTCAAGGAGGTGCTCTCCCTATACGATTGGACGCATAGCGCCATCAACAAGAAGGTCATCGAAGGCGTGATGGGCGCCACGGCGGGCAAACGTAACTTCCTGTTGGAGTCACAGTTGGTCGCGGGCGCGGAAATCACCGTGAACGTGCGCGAAGGGACCTTTTCGGAACCGGGGGAGATGCATATTTTCGGGAGGGTGCTGCTGGAATTCTTCACGCAGTATGCGTCCATCAACCATCTCGTCTCGCTCAAGGTGCAATCGCAGCCTTCCGGCAAGAGCTTCACCCTGGCCCCGCGTGAAGGCCGATGCCACTTAATCTGAACAGGTTCCTCTTCAAGGACGGAACCGAACTCAACTTCTTCCAGGCCGTGTACCTGCTGGAAAAGTTGTTCCCGGAAAGGGGCAGGCTCGGCACCGGGGACGATATGCGCTCGGAACCGCTGCGCTTTGAAACCTTGAACAGCCTGTCCTTCCCCCCGGGAGAAGTGGCGGCCGTGTTGCCCCCTTTGTCCTTCCGGGATCAAGCGCTCGAGTTGGACAGTGCCAAGCGCGGGGATGAACCTCCCGCCGATCCGGACAGCTTGCTCCCGGTACGGGAGCTCCTGAACTCAGGGATCGGCCCATTGCGCATGTCCCTGACTTTCATGGGATTGTACGGTGTATCGTCTCCGTTACCCTCGTACTTCACCGATCCCATCACGCTGAAGAAAATCGAATACTTCGAGCTCAAGAAGTTCCTGGATATCTTCACGCATAGGCTTTACTCCCTTTTCTACCGGAGCTGGAAAAAATACCGGCACCATTCGCAGTTCGATCCCGCACGGCCGGACGAGTTTACCTTGCGCCTGCTGGCGCTTACCGGCCAATGGCCTCGTCGGAACGCCAAACCCACGGAGGGCCGCCCATCCGCGCCGGTCTCTCCGGAATTCAATCTCCGCCGCATTCCCTATGCTCGTTTCCTCGGCAACCGGGTGCGCTCCGCCAAGGGGCTGCAACAGCTTTTGCGCGGCTATTTCGGATTCGAAAAAGTCCGCGTCCGGCAATTCGAGGCGGCTTGGGTGGAAATCCCCGTTAAGACACGCCTGGGAGAGGCCCGGGTGACGCTGGGGAAATCCACCCGCTTGGGCGATCGCATGCAGGATCGACTGTCCCGTTTCACCGTGGAGATAGGCCCTTTGCCGCGGAAGACTTTCAACCGCTTCCTGCCTCCGGAAAAAGACCTCTCGGGTGGATTTAAAGAGCATGTCCCAGGCTCCGCGGCCGGCGAAAAGGTCCAGGACGATCTGCTGGAATCGGTGAAAGAGCTGATAGACGCCTATTTGCGCGATCCCTTGGACTATCAAGTTAAGGTGATCCTGGAACCGGGGCCGGAGGAAACTCCCGTGCTCGGCTCCGCCTATGCGCGCATGGGGATGGGGGTCTGGCTGGGGAATCGGCCACTGGAGGAGATAGCCTGCAGACTGTAGCATCGGAAACCCCGCTTTTTTGACGCGGCAATTTACTCCGTTTTGCACGGGTTAGCTAGTATATTAAGCACCATTTCAACGCCTTGGAGGCCTTCGGCATGCGCGTTCTTTCCCCCCTGATTCTGGCCGGTACCATGGCCGCGTCCCTCTTCGCCGCCAAACCCATCGAGTTCTGGGTGAATTCCCAGAGCGACGAAAAGTATTACCTGAACATGATCCGGGAATACCAGAGCAAGGTAGACAAGGGTTTCCAGGCGAATGTCCGCTCTTACGGGTTCACGGAGATGCCGGACAAGCTGGCCATCGCCATCAAGACCGGCATCAATCCGCCCGACATCGTGCAATTGGATGAGATCTATTTCAGCCTTTACCTGCGCGGTACCATTCCCTTCGCGGATCTGACCGCCAAGGTCAGGAAATCCGGTTTGGACCAAGGCATCCTGCCCCAGCGCATGGGTTTGTTCACCTGGAAAGACAAGATCTACGGGTTGCCTCAAAGCGTCAGCAACGTTGTGCTCTACTACCGCGACGACGTGTTCAAGGATCTGGGCATCACCCCCAAAAGCATCGATACCTGGCCCAAGCTGGAGGCCGTTGCCAAGAAGCTACATACGGATACCCGCAGCATGCTGGCCCTGGATTGGTCCTACTTCGAGATCCTCATGCGCCAGCGCGGCTATGAGCTGTTCGACGGCGAGGGCAATCCCCTGCCCGATTCCGCCGTGGCCGTGGAAACCCTGAAAAAGATCGTCTCCTGGAAAACGGACGGGGTGGGCCTGATGCCCGATCGCGGCTCCATGTTCGAGCCCGAGTTCTTCAATTCCTACGTGGCCAGCAACGGCGTTCTCGCCATTATCGGCGCGGACTGGTATGGTCTCGACATGATCCAGGGATTCGACCCCAAGCATGCCGGCAAATGGAAGGCGATGGCCATGCCCGTATGGACGGATCCGCTTTCGCATGGGCAGAATCCCACCTCCAGCTTTTCCGGCCAGGGCCTGGTCATATTCAAGAAGAGCCGGCAAGTGGATCGCGCTTGGAAATTCGTCGAATGGGTGATGAAGGACGTGGACGCCAACGTGGAGCGCTACCTGCAGGGCAATTGCTTCACGCCCTACCGTCCGGCCTGGACCGACTTGCGTTTCAACCGCACGGACGCCTACTTCGGCGGCCAGTCCTTGGCCTCCTTGTTGATGGAGTTGGCGCCGCGCGTGCCCCAAGTGGTGCAATCGCCTTATCGCGCCCAATTCGTGCAGCTGTTCCGGGAAAAATATTGGAGCTCGATGATGCAGGGAACCACGTCGCCGGATTCGGTGTTCCATATGCTCAAAACGGAATTGCTCGCGAGCGGGAGCGAGAAGGTTGAAAAGGACGGAAGCGGAAAAACCGGGAATGAAAATGGCGGGAACAAACCCTGAAGCTTAAACGGGTCAAGCCTTTACCGGTCTTCCTGCTGGCTCCTTTCTTTTCCGTCCTCTTCGTTTTCTGGCTGATACCCATCGCGAAGGGGTTCCATCTCAGCCTGCAATCGGACGCCCTCTTTGACGAACCCGTTTTCATCGGGTTCGCGCATTACCGGGCTTTGCTTTCGGATGCCCGCTTTTTCCATGCATTGCGCAATACCTTCGCCTACGCAGCCATGACCATCGCGCTGGTGACGGCTTTTTCCTTGGCGCTGGCTCACCTGCTGCAGCGCGCCTATGCGGCTTCTCGGGGAGCGGTGCTATTCTGCCTGATGCTGCCCGCCCTGACGCCGCCGGCCGTGCTGGCATTCCTCTACATCCTGGTTTTCAACGGGCCCCATGGGATGTTGAACGGCCTGATCGCTGCGCCTTTCGGGTTGCCGAATGTGGATTGGATCCGCGATCCGCGCGCCATCAGATTCTCCCTGGTGATGTTGACCTTATGGCGATGGTCCGGTTTCACGACCCTGATCCTGCTTTCCGGCATGCAGGGCATCCCCAAGGCCTACTATGATCTGGCGCGCGCGGAAGGAGCCGGTTTCCTGCAAAGTTTCCGCCATGTGACCTTGCCCATGTTGTCGCATGTGCTGGCCTTCACCGCTGTATTCCTGTTCCTGGACGCCTTCGTTCTCTTCGAAGGCGCCTATATCCTGCTGGGCGGATCGGGCGGCACCATGGATGCGGGCCTGCTGCTTGTGGCGTATACCTACCAAACCGCGTTCACCTTCGGCAAATTCGGGACCGCGGCCGCGATGGCGTTCTCCATGGTCCCCCTGCTGATGCT
>JBDSWM010000141.1:0-17124 GCA_039926685.1 Fibrobacteria bacterium
GTTTAGGTGGGCCCACTCCGGCTTGAACGGAGGACCAAGCGATTATGAGTCGCGTGCTCTAACCAACTGAGCTATGGGCCCTGAAGCAGGAAAGTTATAAAAAAGGCTGAAATATGCGCACAAAACACGCCCGTTTACGTTATTTTTTGGCATCATGGTTTCTGCCTCTATGTGGAGCTCCATCGCGAACGCGGGGACCCTGGGGCTGCGATTTCCACACATGATGTAAGCAAAGGACAAACGATGAAGATGACCAAGATGACGCTTTGCGCCGGTCTCAGCCTGGGACTATTCCTCACCGGCTGCCGGTCTCGTCAGGAAGCTGCGGGCGACAAATACCGGAAGATCGGTGATCCCATCCATGCCTTGATGCAATATGAGGAGGCGCTCAAACGCGGCAAGCTATCCAAGGAGTTCTATAAGAACTACACCTTGATCAATATCCAGGCCATGGATTTGCGGGCCAAAGAGGATCCGATGGCGGAATTCCTCGATGTGCTGAAGGATACCGTGGCCAGCCTGCTGAGCCAGCATCCCGATGCCGCCAACCAAACCCAGTTCGTCACCGTCCTGCAGAAAATCGCCGCGTCGCGCATCAAGATCGGCAGCGCGGAAGCGGTGGAAGGCGGCATGCGCTTTCTGCAAACCGCGGAAAAAGTGGGTGGCGCCACCGGCGCCGCTTCCATGGCCCAAAAGCAGGTCGTGGCCGCCAAGCTCAAGGAAATCGAGGATGACTATCGCGAAGGCGCCACGGCCCCGACCGCCGGCATCATCGCCGACTATAAGCTGAACAAACTCGCCTTGATGGTGGGCGGCGAAACCCCGGAAATGAAGGATCTGTGGTCCAAGGTGCGGAAGCTGAACCTGAAAACCTACCTGATGTACGATAACGACGATGTGGATTTGGGCGAACGCCCGGATTCGCGCATCAACAAGTACGGCGTGCTGCTGGCCATCCTGAAATACGAGCCCGCCTCCACCGCCACCAAGATCCAGGTCAAGGCCTGGAACGGATCTTCCGGCCCGCTGCGTTTCGAAGGCGATTCCTTCACCTTGTTCGACAAGGAAGGCCATAGCTACAAGCCCAGCGTCAAAATCGGCGGCTTCGCCAAGACCGCAAAGGATATCATCCCCAAGGGCGAGGAATCCAAGACCGGCGGCCTGACGTTCAAGCACCCGGCCGGAACCGTGCCGGCCTATATCGAATTCAAATCCACGTCCGGGGTCACGCGCAAGTACCTCCCGTAATTCAACGGCTTCAACGCGGGCGCCGCTTCTGTTCCGCGCGGATAGCGTCCCGCAATACGGCTAATTGCTCCGGCGGCTCGGATAAGACACCCAGGCCGCCTTTTTTGCGCCCGCTTATTGCATTCCATGAACGCGGATTGAGGAATCGAGGACGTCCGGTTTTAATTCGCAGTTGAACCCGTGCTAGCGGGAAATCACCAGTATGTTCCGCTTGGAACTGACCGTGCCATAATCCGGCTTGGCGAGATCATCCGTGAGCAGCTGACGGGCCGTGATCTTGTAGAAGTACACCCCGTTGGCGAGCAGGTTGCCCCAATTGTCGCGGCCGTCCCAAGAGGTTTGCCCGGATATGGCGCTCGGGAAAACCCGCACCAGGTTGCCGTTCTGATTGTAAACCTTGATTTCGTATTCCAGCCTCTCTTTGCCGGCATTGGGATCCCCGAATTCGAGATTCTGGGTGGGAAGCACTGTCGCGAAATGGAAGGTGGTTCCGTTCCGTTTCATGGGATTGGGGAAATTGTAGGCCGTCACGGCCGTGATGGAACTGTCCAAAGTCAGATCCATTTGCAGTTGGCGCTGGCCGATGTTCCCGTATCCGTCGCGCGCGGAAACCTTGAGCAAATGCTGGCCCGGCCGGATGGCCTTTTTGTCCAACGAGATCTGGTAGGACTTGCGGTAAAGATCATCGATGCCCGGCTGCGGGTGGAACGGGTCCAGGGTACCGGGTATTTCCAAGGTGGTGCCTTCATCCGGGCCTTCCGCGGAAAGCACCCCGCCCAGGGAATCCTGCACATAGATGCGGAGGCAATATGGCAGGGAGAGCCGGACATGATCGGGGAAGTCCAGTTCCGCGGTTTCCTTGGTCTCGCAGCCAGTGATGCGGATGGTGGGGCCTTTGCCGTCCGAATTGCTGGCGCAGGCGCTTTGCGCCGTACCCTCGATCCGGAGGTTCTGGACGGCGTTGCTTCCCTCCATTTCCAGGCTGTCATCCCAGGCGAAGACCTGCACTTGGGCGGTGGAGTCCCCGAAGGAAATCTGCTTGGGGATGAAATACTCGGTGGCGAACTCCCAGTTCTTGTAGGCGAAAGTCCGTTCGAAAAGCACATTCCCCCGCTTGTCCACTATCTGCGGCACAGTGCCTGCCGACTTGTAGACTTTGTGGACGAACCCGGCCACGATCTTGATGTTGACCTTGCCTGAGCCCTTGCCCCCCGTGATGCGTCCTTTGATAGTGCTGCAGTCCAGGGCCTTGATGGTATCCATCACCTCTGTGAGGGCGACCTGCAATTGGGGCTTGCGCAGCAAGAGCACGGGTTCACCCATCAGGTTGTACTTCAAATCGTTCAGAGGCTCGGAATTTGTTTCGGAGGCGTTCTTGGCCTGGCGCAAGGCTTCGCCTACGGTCGTGAAACCGGTGGAAGAATCCGGCGGCAGGGCCCGATCATAGAAGGCATTGGCCAGGGCGACATTCGGGTCCGGATACGATTCCCGGGTGGCGGATATGGCCGCGATTGCCCCCACATCCTTATGCTTCACGAATTGCTCGCTCATGCCTTCGCTGCGGATGGTTTCGAATCGCCCGACCGTGCAGGAGAAAGCGTTCACCATGGGCGTGCGGCCTTCATTATGCATGCGGGAAAGAGCGTCGTTCGTTTGCAGCAGCATTTCATCCGCCCATTGGTTGGACGCGCCGTGGCCGACATAGTTGACCATCAAGGTGCCGCGGTTGATAAGGCCGAGAAGATCCTGGGCCGCCTCGGGTTTGTGGAAGGCGGAGTTCATGGGATAGTCCAGCAAATACACCTTGTCCACCGTCAGGCCCTTTTCGTTGGCCGTCATCCCTTTCCCCATCAAATCGGTATCGGTGGTATGCCCTTGATGGATGGGATCGATGTCATTGGGCTGACCGCGTTGGATATTGTCATCCGCCGCCAACACCACGCGTCCCCGCCACTCCCCGGCCAAGGCCGGGTCCTCAAAGGCCCGAACCTTTCTGAGATAATTGGCGGCTTCCTCAGTGGTTTGCACGGGTATCCGCCCCACGGCCAGGGACATCGGACCTCCGGCATATCCGAATTCCCCCGGCTCCATCATCCCGTAAAAATCATCGGAAGCCACCTCTTCCCATACTCCCGACGGAACGATGAACTCGAAAGGGGGAATATGGTTGGGGGGAGGGGACGTAGTCGTGATATTACGGTAATCGTAATGGCCGTCCCCGAACAATAGTACCGATTTCAGCGCCCCGGCGGCGCGCTTGTTGTCCCATCCGTAGTAGGCATAGCGGATGAAATCCCGGATGGCGGGCACGGACAGGCGGCCGCTGGAAAACTGGCGGTAGATGTCTTCCACCAGCACCACCTCCGTGGCTTGCGGGTTGACCCGCTTGGAATCCCGGCGGTAATCGCGCAGGGACAGCGCCTGTTCCAACAAGGGTCGCGCGGTGATGATGAGGTATTCCGGCCGCGTGGAGTCGCCCGTGGCCAGATTGCGCAACGCGGTTCCCTTGGCCGGAAGGCTCCCCATATCCAAAGCGCCGGCCGGAAGGGGGGCGGTATTCCGGAACAGGTAATATTTGGCATCGGCGTTCTTGGCCAGGCTGTCGGTGAACACGCCCTGCCCGTTCACGGAGACAAAGCGCGTGGCCACCCCGTCCTCGATGCGGAGGCAAACGGCCCCGGCGCCGCCCTGCACCTGATAGGAAACGGTCTTGCCGGTTTCGGGCGGGAAAATCCACAGGGGTTCCCCCGTAAAGACGTGTTTCCTGGGGTAACATACCGAATACCCCTCGAAACGCTTCTCGGAACCAGCCCATTCCAAGGCGTCGAGCCGGAGCGCCGGGGAAACCAGCGGATGGCCGCCCCAGGCGTACCAGGTTCCCGGGGATCCGGTATTACGGTACAGCTCCAGGGTATCCCCGTTTCCGCCGTATTGAACCCTGAAAAGGCTGTCGGATCGCGAATAGTAGGTATAGAAGCCCAGGAAAAGGGTGTCGCCGGGATCATCCAAGGACAGAGCGCGGAGAGTGTCGGTTTCATCGCTATGGAGATCAGATCGGGACAAGGTGACGGTGGTATCGCTATGGAAGGGTTCGCAACTCCCCTTCCAATGCCAGAAAAAGTCGAAGCCTGTTTCCTCGTCCTTGTGATGGGAAGGATCGCAAGCGGCCGCCGCGAGATCTTTTTCCGCGCGCAAATAGGAGTATGATTTCGCCAGGGGAGAGCCAGTGGCGGCGGGACTACCCGGATCAGCCAGGCGCAAGCCATCGTCCTGGCCGTCGGAGAAGTCGAGATAATAATTGTTCTCGAAGGAATACGGATCCGCGGAGAACTCGTACTGGATGCGGGTTGGCGCATCCGGCAAGTGTTTCCAAATGCTGCTGCCATGGGCGAAAAAGTGGATGGAGTCTTCCCCGCCCGCGGCCCCGGCATCATCAAAAGTCCCGTTTTCATTCTTATCCACCACTTGGATGGGGATTTCGCGCAAGGTACCGGGCAGCGGATCGGCGCTGTCCATGCCCCGCCTCAAGGTGTCATTGATGCCGGTGAAAAGACGCAGGTTCCTGAGCTTGACTCCGTTCAGGGTTCCCGCGGACGCGGCCTTCGCGAGCGCCGAGAACGGGATGGCGTACATGCCGTCCTCCCGGAAATTCTCCACCGACCGATCGCCGATTTTGATTTTGATGTAGCTGCTGCCTAAAACGGAATTGGCGGATTTGCCCGCGCCGGTCTTGGCCAGCGCGCGCGCTTTTACGGAGACACGGGCGGACGCGGCGGGGGCATACAGATAGGCGCCTCCCACCGGGTTGAGCACCTCCTTGCGATAGCCTCCCTGCAGCGGCGGGGACGGCCGTGCCGCCATCCCGCTGAAATCCAATTCCACCTGCATGCGTTTGATCAAGGTCAGGGTCTTGGAGGCTTCCGACCAGAGGGCCAAGGGGACTTCCATGCCGCGCACGGGCACGCCACGCAGGGTTCGGATGGGGAACGAGCGCACCTTCAAGAGCGCCGCTTCCTGATACGCCTTCGCATCGGGCCGGAACTCCTGGCTCGTGGGCGTGGGAGTGAAAGGCACGGATAGGATGCCTTCCGGAACGGTACGGGTTTCCGATTCCAGGATGCGGAAGGTAACCGCGGGCGCGTTCGGCCCGCTGATGACATCGAAGCGATAGACGGGAAGGTCAGGCGCTCCGGGGCGCCCAGGGAGATGGCATCCCCGGCAGGAGACGGCTATGCCGGAAACGTCTTGCCGCAACAAGGGATCGGGAGCGGCCACCTCCAGCACCAACCGGCCGGGGACATCTTCCGCCACTTTCGCCAATGGGGTTTTGGCCGCGCTGGGGATGCATGCCGCCACGCACCACAGGCTCGCTTGCAACCAGGATCCAATCCGCCTACCCTTGCCTGTCATGTGTCTCCGCCAATGCTCCTGGACCGCCGATAAGGGACGAAAAATGCGTCCAATATACTTACAAAGTCGCGGCGCCGTGGGAAAGCAGGCTTGAGGATCTTAGGCCGTCTTAGGTCAGATTCCCGAGCCCGGGAATGCGGCCCTAGGCTCGGGACCGGATCATTTCCAAATGAAAAAAGTCCCTTGCCGCACCGAGGGCAGCCACTCCTTGGCGGCATCGGCCAGAGGGCCCAGCGGGGAGGTGGTTTTGGAATTCAGCATGTTCTCGGCCCAGGACTTGGCGGGGGGCTCCTTGACCATCACCGGTTCCCCTTCCAGTTTCGCCAAGCCCGCCAGATATCGCTTGGCTTCCAGGTATCCGCCCAAGGTGTCTACCAAGCCGTATTCCAAGGCCTGCTTGCCCGTCACCACGCGGCCATCCGCGATGGGCAGCAATTGCGCGCGGGAGATCTTCCTATTCGCCAGGATATCGAGCAGGAATTGTTCGTAGGTATTGTCGATAACGGCCTGCAAGTAGCGGGTTTCCTCCGGAGTGGGAGGGCGGGCGAAGTTGCCCACGTCCTTGAGGGCCCCGCTTTTGACGGTGTTCATCTTTATCCCCACCTTTTCCATCAGCTTCACGGCTTCCGGGTATTGAAGGATGACGCCGATACTGCCCGTCAAGGTTCCGGCATTGGCGAAAATCCGGTCTCCGGCCAAGGACACATAGTACCCGCCCGAGGCGGCGAGATTACCCTGGCTCACCACTACCGGGAGGCCCTTGGCTTTCAGCCCCAGCAAAGCGGAGCAAATCTCTTGTGAGGAGCCGACGGCGCCGCCAGGGGAATCGATGCGGAGCAGAACGCCCTTGCAGGCCTTATCCTCCCCTATCCGCTGGATGCTTTCCAGGTAGGCCTCCGAGCCCATGATGGGGCCGTCTATCCGGAGTTCGGTAAGGTGGGGCCGCTTTTCCTTGAATACCCCGCCGGCATCGCCCATGCGCCCGAAAAGAGATGCGATCGACCCGAGGAAGAAGAAGCCGGAGATGACGAGCAGTACCGCCAAAGCGGACATGATTTTGGCGAAGCGACTCATGGGGAAAACCTCCTGGGGTGGGACGATGGAATCATTTGACCCGGATGCGGGTGCCGGGCCTTAGGATGGTTGGAAGCTTGCCGTTCAAGTCCTTGATCTTTTGCACCGTGCTGCGGTACTTCACCGAGATATCCCACAAGCTGTCGCCGTCCTTGACCACGTAATATTGCCGATCATCCTTGCCGCGCCCCGCCAGGGCCACTTTTTCCTCGACGGCATCTTCGTCGGAGAGATCCGGGGTTTTGGCTTTGGCTGTGGTGTACTTCAGCTTCTGCCCGACCTGGATGCGATTGCCCTTGAGATTGTTCCATTGCATGAGATCGTCCTCGTCGACGCCCAGGGTCCGGGTCAGCGAATACAACGTCTCCCCCATTTGCACCGTATGCACGGCGAACTTTCCGGTAGCGGGATCGGCCGCACGGGCATTGGGCCCCGGCCCGGGATCGGTAGCCTCGGCGCCATCGCGCGTCTCATCGTCGGGCGCGCGCGCTCCCGCTCCCCTGCCTGGCTTTTCACGGGATTCGATGGCCGTGGACGCTACGATGGGCTCGCGATGGCTTTCCGGTTCGTCGGAATAAGAGTCCGCCTTGGATTTGCCCGTCAGTCTAAGCCTCTGGCCCGCTATGATGCGCGTGCCGCGAGTCATGTTATTGGCGGCCAGCAAGGCGGAAACCGTGGTATTGAAGCGGCGCGCGATGTCGAAGAGGTTGTCGCCCGAGCGCACCCGGTAGGTTCCGCCTTTGAACTTTGACGCGCGCGGCGATTCCGCCACGTCTTGCTCCAGGTATTTGCCCGCATCCTCCGGCGCCAAGGGGATCAGCAGGCTTTGGCCCTTCTTCAATCGGGTGCCCTTGATCTTGTTGGTGGCCTTTATGGCGGCAACGGAGACGCGGTACTTGGCGGCGATGGCGGAAATATTCTCGCCCTTGGCCACGATATGGTGGCGCCAGGTGACCAACTGGGTTTTATCCAGGAGGGCGAAGTTCCGGCAAAAGGTGTCGCGCGATCCGCTGGGCAGGTAGAGGATATGCGCGACGCGGTTGGGCGGCGTGCACCAGCGCCGCAAGGAAGGGTTCAATGCAAGCACGGTATCCTCACCCACCCCCGCGGACTTGGCGATGGTGGCGATGGTAAGGCAATTGTTGACGGTGACCGTATCGAAGGCCAGGGGCGACTCGGGATTCTCGATCTTGAAACCGTAGCGCTCGGGGTTGTGCCCGATGATCATGGCGGCCAGGATCTTGGGAACGTAAAAGCGGGTTTCCTGCGGCAAGGGCATTTTCCAATACCCGCGCGAGGTGTCCTGGGCAAGGAGCCGCCGGATTTTGCCTTCGCCGCAATTATAGGCGGCCATGGCCAGATGCCAGTCCTGGAACTCATCGTGCAGGTCGTCCAGGTATTCCAAGGCCGCGTCCGTGGCCAGCATCGGATCCCGGCGCGGATCATACCACCAGTCATCCATGAGTCCGTAACGCCGTCCCGTACCGCTGATGAATTGCCACATGCCGCTGGCGGATGCCTTAGACCAGGCTTTGGGGTTGAACCCGCTTTCCACCATGGCCAGGTATATCAGATCCTTGGGCATGTCCCGTTCTTCCAATTTCCTCTGCACCAAATCCGCGTAGCGGGATTTGCGCGTCAGCCATTTGGTGAAATAGCCGCGGCCAGGCCCCATGAAAACCGCCATCGCCTGGAGCACACGCTGATCGAGGGGCGACGGCAGCGGCAGTTCGTAATTGCGCGGATCGATCTCATGGGTAATCGAGTCCATCGCCTTCACGGAAGAATCCGGGACCTCTTCCATCTCCTCGTTGAACTGCGTCGTCCAAGGCACCGGCTGGGACATCTGCGCGGTCATGGCCACGGTGTAAATCAGCAGCTTCTGTACGCTATCCCGGTAGTTGTGGGCATGGGAATATACCAAGGGGCTGAGCGAGTCCGTGGCTTCCAGCGCGGACAGGCGTACCAAGGCGCTGTCGAAATCCTCGCCGGCTTGGAACCACAGGGAGTCCTGGATGCTTTCCTGCCCCAATGCCACGAACTCGGCCACCTCGGAGAACAGCATCTGTTCTTCCGGGGAAAGGACGGGGGCGCTGGCGATGGCGGTTGCGGAATCGGCCTTGGGGGCTGAGGCCTTATCGGTCGGAGACTTGGTTCCCGAACAAGCGCATAGCAATGCCAGCGCCGATACCAGGTAGAATCGTCTTTTCAAATACGCCTCACTGCTGGGGTGGGCGACCAATGTGTCAGGGACGGCGACGGGAAGGCGGAAGCCCGGCAAAGCAGGCGAAAGAACCCGGGGGACGGGTTCTTGCTACTCCTCGAAATCCAAATCCTCGGCGTAATCATTCCACATATCGGTCTTCTTGAACTTGGGATTGTCGAAATCGACTTCTTCGTTTTCGTCTTCTTCCTCGTCATCCTCGTCGACCTCGTCCTCTTCGTTCTCGAAAGGTTCCAAGTCGTCGAAGTCGTCGTGCTTCGGACGTCTGCCACAATCCCATCTCTCGGCATTCTCCAGTTCCATACTGGCCTCCTACTATTTTATCATAATTTTTGCAAATATATCTTGGGTTCCAGGATTGTCAAGCTATTTATCGGACGTGGTCAAGCCTTTCTTCGCATTGGATTGATGGCACCTGGAAATGGGATCGGGGGTAAGGTAAAAAAATGCAAACCCCGAAAACAACGCCAGGGTGGATTACTGCTTATTGATGAATTGCATGGGAAAGGACACCGGGATGTCCCCGGTGGCATTGGGATCCTCGCGGAACCGCCATTTCCGGACGTTTTGCAGTACTTCGGTGTTGAATGAGGAATTGTCGATAGTGCTCTTCTCGTTGACTATCCGGGCTTCCTTCACCATTCCGGCCGGATCGATGAGTATACGTATGGTCAGATTTCCCTCAAAGACCACCCCTTTCCGCATGTATTTCTGGTAGAGGAACTCCAATTCGCCTTGATTGTCCTGCAGGGTGCTGAAGATGGATTCCTGCCGCAGGGGATCGGTGATGATCTTAGCGGCCGACTTGCGCGCCTGCAAATCCTTTTTCAGGCTGGCGGCCACCTTCTCGGCGTCGGCCCTGGCGGCCCGGTCCCTTTCCATCTTTTCCTTCCTGGCCTTCTCGATCGCGCCCGAGTCCACCGCCACCAGCTTTTCCAGCTTCTCCGGCTTGACCGCAACCACCTCCTCCTGCGGCAGCGCAGGCCGCACCTTGGGCACCTCCAGCGACTTCAGGCTGTTGATGAACTTGAAGTCCTGGTACTTCTCCATTTTCTTCAAGGCGGACTTGGCCAAATCCTCGTCATTGCTGTAGAACTTGCCCAATACGTACAAGCGGCGATTGGCCTTCTTGGCTTCCTCGGAGTTGGGCGCCGATTGGATGACGGACCGGTAGGTAAGCACCGCGTCGCTATCCTGGCCCATTTCCTCCTGGGAGCGCGCATACAGGTAACGGCTCTGGATCTTCTCCAGCGAATCCGCCGAGGAACTGCCGATCACCTTTTGCAGGCTCTTGGCCGCCTCGGTATAGTTGGCCAAGAGGAAAAGCTGCTTGCCGGCGGAGAACGGCGATTGGCTGCTCTGCTTGGCCATGCGCACCCGATCTTCCAAGCCCATGGTCAGCTCGCGCAATTTGGTCGCCACATGCGCCTCCTCTGTTTCCGAAACGAGCCCGATCACCTTTTCATAGTCGGCCACGGCGCTGCGGTACTCCCCCGTCAGGCTCGCGCAGAATCCGCGGTGGAGTAAGAGCGTGGCCGAGACCTCGGGGGCGAGATCGGGGGCCTTGAGGCCCTTGGTGTATATCTCGATGGCCTTATCGTATTTGCGCGAGCGCTCGAAGAAATACGCGGCCTCCAATTCCTGCTGCACGCGTTTGGGGACGTCCGCCTTGGCGCGCTTTTTCCCCAGGATGAATCCGATAGCGCCAATGGCAGCGCCGATTACCCTGGACTTGATGCCCGTCTCCCGGGCTTCGGCCACCAGCAGGGTGCCGGACGCGAGGGATTGCATGCGCATTTCCAGCGCGGTCTCATCCTCTTCCGGCTGGCTTTGCCGCTGCTTGATCAATTCGAAACGCGCCAGCATGTTCAAGGCGTGGCTGGAGTTGGAGGTTTGCGAGAGCGTTTCCATGGCGCGGTTGTACTCGTCCATGCGGTACTGGATGATGGCATCGTTGGTGTACAAGGAACACAGTATCAGGGCGATGATCAGGACGATGGGGCTGGAGGAATGCCAGAGTTCGCTAAGGATCCCGAACTGGGAACGGCCCGGGGAGGATGTCATCTCGCGCCGCCCACCGGATCAGTTTATCCGCTTATCAATGGCGTAATTGCTTCCTTCGATCTTCTTGACGTACTTCTTCATTTCCGCGGCGATGGAGACGATGGCCCGATGATCGGTGACGGGCCGATAATGATTGCTGGCCACGGCCAAGGATATCGACATCAGGGGAAAACGCATGCGCCGCCCCTGACGATCCAGGGATTCGATGAAGCCGGATTTGGCGTCGGTCTCATTATAGAATTGCTTCACGTCGCTATCGAAGGCGGTCACGATGCCTTTGCAGATCTCCTCCCAATTGTTGTATCCTGTGACGACCACGAAATCGTCGCCGCCTTCATGGCCTACGAAGCTATAGGCGTCGCCGAACCGTTTGGCCGCGTCCAGGAAGCAATCGCGGCAATAGAGGATGGCATCGTCGCCCTTGGAGAAGCCGTACTTGTCGTTGTAGGCCTTGAAATTGTCCAAATCCCCGTAGATGACCGCGAATTCGTAATTATGGTGGATCATCTCCTCGATCTTCTTCACGATCACGTTGTTGCCGGGCAGGCCCGTGAGAGGATTGGCGCCTTTGGCCTCCTCGCGGATGCGGACCAGGCTGAGCATCATTTCCTTGAAGGCGTTCGCCAGCAGGCCGATCTCATCGTCCTGCTTGATGTCGATGGAGGCGTTGAAATCGCCCTTGGAGACTTCATGGGTGATCTTCTCAAGCTTGGTGATGGGCACGATCACCATCTTGCGCAGGAACATGGCGAAGATGAACTGCAGGAAAATGACTATCACGGTGACGAGCAGGCAGAGCCGGAGCAGGACGTTCTTCTCCTCTTCCAGGCTTTTCACCTTGACCGGGAACTTCCCCACTATGACTTCCCCGGTCCGGAGTGAAAGGGGGATGTACAGGTTGATGAGGCGTTCCTTGATGTGGATATCGTGGTAGAACTCCTTGTCCTCCAGTTCCGATTTCGCGATGGCGCGGTTGATGACGATTTTCTCGTCCGCGTCCGCTTTCACGTTCTTTTGCGCTCCGCGGTAATAGAGGACGTCGCCCGTTTCGGTGAACACGGTGAGTTCGTTGAAGCCGTCCAGGGAGGCGGCCTCCGCGATGCGCTTGTAGGCGTCGGGATTCGTCTTATCCTTGATGAGATCGCGTTGCTTGGCGAAAAGGTTCTTCAGCTTGACCGATTGGTTCTCGGAGATCAACTGCTGATTGCGCGTGATCAGATCACTCTGGTTCTCCCAGATGATGAAATTGAAGATGGAGGTGATGACTATTGTGAGGACGATGTACAGGATCGCGGTCTTGTATGACAGCGAGTTCCTACGGATTCCCAGCACTGAAACCTCAGTCGTTCCTTTGCCGCCGGTCGAATCCGACGATTCCCTGAAGTTTATCGAATAAGTCTTTCGGGGTGCAAGGCTTTTCTAAGAGGGTGAATCCCAGGTATTTGCGCACTTCCCGATCCTCGTCCGACATTGTGGAATTGATCAGGAGCGCGCAACGGGCGTCGGCACTCAGCCCGGACAGCCCAAGCAGGTAATAATCGCGGCCGAACTCTTCCAGGCCGGGAGCCTCGTTGATGAGCAGGAAATCGAAGCGCGGCAGCGGGGTCTTGTTCCAATCGCGTAAGGGCGCGGCAACGTAGTCCACCTGGAAATTGCCCAGTTCGGCTTCAGCGGCCGCCTCCTTGAGGCCCGGCATGTCGCGTCCCAGATCGAGGATGAGGAGGCGGCGCTGGATTTGCCGCAGCGCCGAGGCGCGGCGCTTTTCCACCGGCAAATGCACGATGAAGACGGAACCTTTATGGCGCGTGGATTCCACGAATAGCCTGCCACCATGCAGTTCCACGAAGGATTTGCTGATGGCCAGGCCCAGCCCATGCCCCTTGCCGGCCAGGTTGCTCCCCTCCCCGGTGTGGAATTTCTCGAAGATGGCCTCCAGATCCGCCGGGGCGATGCCCGGACCGGTATCCTGGATGGAAAAGGCGAGCACGTTCTCCTGCTGCCTGGATCGCACTATGATTTTACCGCTGGCCTTGGTGAACTTGATGGCGTTGCCGAGGATATTGGAAAGCACCCGGCTCACCTTCTGCACGTCCAGGTACATGTCCTGCACCGGCGCCAGGGCCAATTCGATCTGGATGTTCTTGGCGTCCGCCAGGCCGCGCAGGGACTGCACCGCCAGATCCACTTCCTTGTTGAAGTCGACCTTCTCCAGCTTTAGCTGGAGCTTGCCGGCTCCGATCTTGGCGGAATCCAGCAAATCAGTCACCATATCGATCAGGAACTGGCAATTCCGGTGGATGGTGCGGATGGGCTCCAATTGGGAAGCCTGCAGATTGCCCAGCACGCCCTCCATCAGCAGTTCCGCATAGCAGATCATCGCCGCCAGAGGCGAGCGCAGATCGTGGACCGCCATGTGCAGGAAATCGCTTTGATGCTTGATGTTGTTGCCTTGGGACTCTATGCGCACGCGAAGGCGGCGGTTGACGATCTGCTGGGCCAACAACTTGGATTTGAGCGCCAGCAGGGACTGGAGGCGCACGCGCAGGGAAGGCAGGGAATCCGGCCCTTCGGAAACCAGAGAATAGCCCATCTCGAAAAGGGATACCTTTTCCTCGACGGACATGACTTCAGGGGAAACGGCCACGGAATTGGCGAGCACGTAAAGCGCGTCCGCGTCCTTATGGAGCATGCCCGGGAACTCCCGCGCCATGCGCGCGTCCACCAGGCATACCTGACTGCTATCCCCGCCCGGAACCGTGTCCACGTCGGCGAAAGGGAATGCGTCCAATGCTTTCCGGTAGCGCGACTCCCAATCGGGATCCCGGGTGATGATCAATATCTTGGGGGGCTCTGCCGCGCCGGTGCTCAAATGCGAATCCTCCTAGGGATCCTGTAATTTATATTCGTGCAGCTTGTTCCGGAGGGTGCGGATGCTGATATTCAGCATTTCCGCGGCCTTGGTGCGATTGTCGGCGCAAGCCTCCAGGGTTTTGATGATGAGGATGCGCTCCGCCTCCGCCACGCTCATGCCCGGAGTCAATCCCGAAGACGTCTCCCCCGGAGCCGGCTTCTGTCCTCCGTCCAAGCGCAGGTGCTCGATGGCGATTTCGCCCGCCTTGGCGAACACCACCGCGCGCTGGATCACGTTTTCCAATTCGCGCACGTTTCCCGGCCAGGAATGGGATTTAAGGCGCACGGAGGCTTCCGGCCTGATGCCGGTCACGGTGAACCCGTTCTCCTTGTTGTATTTGGCGATGAAATGCTGGGACAGCGCATCGATGTCCGCCATGCGTTCGCGCAAAGGCGGCACTTCGAGGGGTATGACGTTGAGGCGGTAATAGAGATCCTCGCGGAAGGCCCCCTTCTTCACTTCCTCCCGCAAATTGCGGTTGGTGCTGCATACGATGCGCACGTCGATGGCGATTTCGTCGCTGCCTCCGATTTTGGTGATTTCCCGTTCCTGCAGCACGCGCAGCAGCTTGGACTGGGCGTACAGGGGCATCTCCCCTATTTCGTCCAGCAACAGGGTGCCGCCGTTGGCCAATTCGAATTTACCGATGCGGGTCTTGATGGCCCCGGTATAGGCGCCTTTTTCATGGCCGAACAGTTCGCTTTCAATCAGGCTTTCCGGGATGGCGGCGCAATTGATCTTCACGAAGGGAAGGTTGCTGCGGCGGCTCTTGGCATGGATGGCCTGGGCCAGCAATTCCTTGCCGGTTCCGGACTCCCCCGTGATCATCACGGTTGAATTGGAGCTGGCCACCTCCTCGATGGTCTTCATCAATCCGTCCACGATGGAACTGGAACCCACGAATTTATACCGTTCCCCCAAGGTTTCCCGGAGGCGCCGGTTCTCGCTCTTAAGGCTGCCGATTTGCAGGACCTGGGATACCGTGTGCTCCAGCATCTCCACGCGGAAACCCTTCTCCACGTCCTTCTCGATGAAATCCTGCACTCCCACTTTCATGGCCTTGACGGCCGTTTCGATGGTGCCGTAGGCGGTCATCAGGATGATCAAGGCGGCGGGATCGGAAGCGATCATCTTTTCGGCCATCTCCAGCCCGGTCATGCCCGGCATCTTGAAGTCGGATATCACCAGATCGAAGCGCCCGTTCTCATAGGCTTCCAGGGCTTCCGGCCCGCTCTTGCATGCCTTCATCTTATGCCCGAGCCTTCCCAGGCTCGTCGTGATCAGATCCCGGATCAGGGATTCGTCGTCTACCACCAGGATTTCAGCCATGCACGCTCCCCCGCGTATCGATGCGGATTTCGAACCGGGTGGATCGGCCGGGATCACTCGCCACCGTGATGGTACCCCCGTGCAAAACCACTATGCGCTGCACGATGGCGAGCCCCAGGCCCGTTCCCTGCTCCTTGGTGGTGAAGAAGGGATTGAAGATCTTATCCATGATGTCCTTGGGGATCCCCTTGCCGTCGTCGATGATGGCCACCCGCAGGAAATCCCTTTCGTCGAGGTCCGCGCGGATGGTGATACTGCCTTTGCCTTCGATGGATTGGATGGCGTTGAAGATCAGATTCAGGTAAACCTGTTGGAACTTCTCAGGATCGATGCGCGCTTCCAACTTGTCGAACTTGTAGTCGCGCAATATGGCGATGTCCTTGTTATCCTTGGCGATCTCGATCTCCGCGTAGTTCAGGATTTCTTCCATCCATTCGATGAAGTCCACCCGTTGCAGGTTCAATTCCATGTGGCGCGTATACACCAGCAGGTTCGAAACGATCTTGTTGAGGCTGGAAACGCCTTGAACGATTTTCTTGACCAGGGACCGGCGCGGATCATCACCGTCCAGATCCCGCTCCAGCAATCCCGCGAATCCGCCGATGCCGGCCAAGGGATTGCGGATCTCGTGGGCCACAGTGGCGGCCATCTCGCCCAGCGCGGCCAGGGTCTTGGCATGCTGCATCTGGTTCTGCATCTGCTTGATGTTGGTCAGATCGGTGGAGATTTCTACCGCCCCCAGCACCACCCCATCCCGGTTCTTGACCACGCTGGTGGTATAGCCGATGGGCTTCCCTCCCCCGCCTATCTTCCAGTATTTCTCATGGCCGAGCAGGTTATGGTTGTGGCGGAGGGTTTCGATTAGGGGGAAATGCGAATCCGCCTGGGGCTTGAACACCTCGGCGTAGCCTTTGCCCAACGCCTCATCGGGCTTGAGGGCATAGATGCGTTCGGCGGACCGGTTGAACAAGGTGATGCGCTCTTCGGTATCGATCATGACGACGCTTGAATCCAAGCTTTCCAGTACCGAACGCAACTGGTTTTCCACCCGCTCCGTTTCCCGGAACGAGGCTTCCAGCTTCTGGTTCTTCTCTTCCAGTTCCTGGCTTATCTTGTCGAACTTGACGCCCAGGTCCTTATAGGCGCCTTCCAGCTTGGTGACATTGTCGTTGAACCATTGGAACACCTGATCCAGCTGGGCCTGGCTTTCCTTCTGGGTTGCATCGGGCTGGTTTTGCATGGCTGCGCTGACCATGGCTTACTGCATCGCGCGGTAGATATTGATCATCTGGGAGAGATCGGGCGCCGAAGGCGGATCCTTGGCTATTCCACCGTCCGCCGGTTTGGCCCCGCCCGCGGCCGAGGGCGCGGACCGGTTCCCGAGACCGGACATCTCATCCGCGCCGAACATTTCCGCATGCCTGGCCTGGATTCCCTGGGCCACCGTTTCCAAGGCCTGAAGGATTTCCCCCGGGCGCCCGGCGCGTAGCTGGGCGCGCATTTCGGATTGCAGGCCTTCCCATTGATCCAGATACGGACGCAGCCCGCTTTTTTCCAGGGCTATGGCCGACATCACGTCCTGCTGCCGCGCCAGCATGGCAGCCAGGCCTTCCAGGCCGTTGCTTTTCATGCCTTCCAGCGCTTTCACTTGCAGGCTCTCCAGCTCCCGGAAGGTTTCCAGGTGCTTGGCCAACAGGCCCGTGAAGGTTTCCAATGGGAATTGATGGCTAATCCAGCACCTCCTCGTATTCCTTCTGCCAGATGGTGTCTTCGCGTGTCCATTTGGCTTGGGAAGACCAATAGCTGTCCGGGTAATTATCAATTACCCTCTTGTACTCATTCAAGGCCGACTCGAAGTTGTTCG
>JBDSWM010000142.1:0-14846 GCA_039926685.1 Fibrobacteria bacterium
GGCCGTGGCGGGATCGGTTATTTTCACCACCGGGGCCGCGACCGCCGTGACCGTCACCTTGCGGGTCAGGGCCACCACATTGCCTTCGCTATCCTTGACTTCGAAATTGAGGGTGAAGATTTTGGCCTCGCTGTAGGTGGCTTTGAAGGTGGCCGTGTCATTGGCGAGCACGCTTTTCTCGAAGGTTCCGTTGCCGTCCATGTCTGCCTTGATCTCGGCAACGGTTCCGTAGTCTTGCTTCACCGCCACGCTGAAGGCGGCTTCCCCTCCATAGTCTACGGTCTGGTCCGGGGTCAGAGTCACCACGGGAGGATCGGTGATCACGGTAACGCTGCATACGCTGGACACGGCGGGATACCCTACCACGGCGGCGGTGATCACGGTGGAGCCGGCTTTCACGCCCTTCACGGCGCCGGCGGCATTGACGGAGGCGATCAGCGCGTTGGAGCTGCTCAGGGAATACTGGGCGCCCGTATCATTGCCCGTCATGGCCACGCCCAATTGGCCGTCCGCGCCTCCGGTATAGAGCTTGAGCGTTTTCGGGGTCAAAGTGATGGCGTCGACCTTGATGGCCTTGATGACATTGACCTGGAACGATATGGTGAGGGCCGGCTTGGCTTTCGACTTACCGGTAATGGTCGCTTTGCCGATGGCGACGGATTTCACCTTGTTGTCCGTGGTGATCTGGGCTACGGCTATATCGGAGCTGCTCCATTCCACGCTTTGATCGGCGACGGCCGGGACTATGGCCCAGCTGATATCGCTGGTGGCCCCATTAGGCGCCAAAGTCATCGGCACAGGCATCAGCAGAGCTATGGAATCGGGGATCACGATGGGAGCGGTGACGGAGACGGTGATGGTCGCGGTCACGGTGGCTTTGACCGCGCTGGTGGCGATGACCTTGGCGGTTCCGGCCTTCAGGGCGCGCAGCTGGCTGGTGCCTACGATTTCCACCACTCCCGCCGCTTCCAGGGACCAGATGATGCCCTGGCTGGCTTCCGCCGGTATCACCGCCGCTTCCAGATTGACCGCGGGATCGCCGACTTGCAAGGCGAGCGTGGCGGCCTTGGGGATGATGGCGGTGGGCAAGACGGCGGGGGCCTCCTGCACGGTCACGTCCAGGGTGGCGCTTATGGACGGGTTGCCGGCGCTGACAACCGTCACCTTGGCTGTGCCGGCCTTCAAGCCCTTGAGGACGTTTCCGGAGTCGATGCCGGCGATATCCGTGGCCGAGGAAGTCCAGACCACCGCTTGAGAGGCGTCGACGGGGAGGACATTGGCGGTCAGTTTGACGGTGCCGCCGCCGACGGTGAGCAGCAATGGGTTGGTATTGGTGATGGCCACGGACACGGGCGCCGCCTCGGGCGTATCGGAAACCACTATGGTACAGGTATCGAATACGGCCGGAGTTCCCGTGCTGGCCGCCTTTAAAATGAACGTTCCCGCCTTCAGACCTTTGAGCTTGCCATCCGTACCGATTGCGGCGAAATCGGAAACGGACAGGCTCCACGTTATGGCATTGGGTGCGGTGGCAGGTTCCACCTTGGCGAGCAGGGTTATCCCAGAATCTCCCGGATAAAGCGTATGTTGGACGGGATTCAGGATTACAACCCGGGTTGGCACTAAGGTGGAGGTCGATTCAGGCGCGGGGTAGTGGACGGGCGGCATTATTTGCGGCGTCCCATTCGAGACGAGAGATTTGAAAATCCAATAGTCGTTCGTAATCTTGTAGGCTGTGACGCGGATCTCGAACGGCTCTGGAGGTTTGCCGGCCAGAGGAAGGTTAGCCAATTTTGCGGAGTCGGCCTTCTTGTACTCACCTTTGAAAACATCGGCTTGCACCAGGTTTCCAACCCCATCGTAAGTGGCAATGGTCACGGATTTGAAAACACCGTTTTCCACGGAGATGGAATCATGCAGCTTCACGTTGATGGAATAGGTATCTCCTCTATCGTTGACATTGCAATTCCATAGGGTCAGGGACGAAAATCCCAATAAACAAATCAGAACCAACCAGAATCTGACGGCCTTATGCATCGTTCTCAACCTCGCTAAAGTCTTTTATGGGCGGGGAGCGCTTTGCCGCCGCGAACGTCAACAAATTAATCATTCCGGGATCGCTAAGCGTGATCGCAATCACTGAGCGGGAATATTGTTGTTTTTCCCGCTTTTTTCCTGGCTCGAATACCACCACAATCCTCCGGCCGCGGCAATAGCGACACCGCCCAGAACCCAGGGCCAAACCCGGATCTTCGCATCATTCGTGGGTTGCTTTCGCGGTGTGGGACTCGGATCAGGATTCTTGCGCGGGGAGGGGTTGATCAGAGTGTCTTGTTTGGGCGGGCTGTCCGAAGGACCTTTGCCCGCATTTAGCCGGACGCGCGGATGCCCGAATTCATCGAATTCCTGGAATTCACGACTCTCCTTGAGGAATCGTTCTTTGGTTTTTTCGAACAAGTTCTGGATTGCGGAAGAAACACGGAGATCAGAAATATAGGCGTTCGGGGACAACTCGAAAAGCTGGAAAAAATAGGATTCCGCCACCGGGTACCATTTCGGCTCCGCCGCATAGGCGACCCCTAGGTATTTGTAGGCGAAGATTTTGTCATCCGTCTGCGCGGAATTGCCGTTTTGCTTCAGGAAGGTTTCCAGCGAAACCTTGATTTTTTCGAATTCCCCTTCCTTATAAAGACTTTTGATGTTGATGTAGGAAATGCCCGCTGACTGTGCGCTGGACAATGCCAGAAGCAGGAAAAGGAGCCATATACAAAGCAGGCACGGTGTTTTTATAGGCATATGGGCTGAAAACTAATCAAGGCGTCTCGTTTGAACAATGACAGAGATTGTGTTCCAAAAATCGGGCAATGGTGGGGCGTTTATGGCCCATTAACCCCAACTTGATGAGAATCCACTGATCCTTCAAGGCGCCTTTAGAAACCGTGGTCCAAATCAGGATTGCAACTATGCTCCTGCGAGCATTCCCGCATGACCCGCAACCACCTGCAATGTCCCCGTCGAATTCGGCTTCCAAATCCGGGTGAAGCGGAAATCCCCGTTGGCAGGCGCCCCGTTGAAGGTCCCTTCGATGCGCATGCGCACGGAGACCACGGCGAAATCCGCATGGAGCCGCACTTGGCGCTCGCTGGGGTCCAAGGAATGGATTTTGAAAAGCCCCGAAGCATGCGCTGCCAGATCGTCCGCCTTCCCCAATACCGTCCCCATATGGCTGGTGAAAATGAGATCGGGCGATAGGATATCTTCCAATACGTCCGTGTCCGCGGCCAGCATGGCCTGTCGTAGACGCTCTTCCGCTTCCAGTATCGACCGTTCGTCGAGTCCTTCAGTCTGCATATTCCTCCTCCTGTAACGCTCTTGCGCTGAATCCGGTTCTGCCTTACCGACGGGGCAGGCCTAAAATCGACAGCCCGGCCGCGTTTTTCATGAAACCGCAATCGCCATCAAGCCTGCTCCTGGGACAGAAAGTAGACTTTTAGCATGCTTTGGAAAGATCCCGCATGAACGCCGTCCAATACGCCCTCTGGTATATCGAAAGCCATTTCCCGGAAATCCGGTCCCTGGAGGAAGTCGCCACCCAGGTGGGGGTCTCCCCCTTCCACCTGACCCGCGCATTCTCCATCGCCACCGGCAATTCGGTGATGCGCTATGTTCGCGGCCGCCGGCTTACGGAAGCGGCGCGCGCGCTGGCCAAGGGCGCGCCCAACATCCTGAGCGTGGCCATGGAAGCGGGCTACGGATCCCACGAAGCCTTCTCGCGCGCGTTCCGGGATCAATTCGGGCTCACGCCCGAAAACGTCCGGCAACTCGGCCATCTCGACAACCTCCCAATCATGGAGCCGATCATCATGCCAACGAACACCCCCAAACAAATCGAACCCATCCGCATCGAAACCGGCAAGCCCATGCTGTTGGCCGGCCACTGCGTGCGCTATTCCTGCGCTCCCGTGGCCGACATCCCCACCCGGGCCGAAATTCCCAGCCAATGGCAGAAGTTCGGCGTATACCTGGGACGGATCCCGGGGCAAATCGGCAAGGACGCCTATGGCGTGTGCAGCGATTTCGATGAAGACGGGAACTTCAACTATTTATGCGGCGTGGAAACGAAGGAGGCCTCCGGATTGCCGAACGGATTCACCACCCTGCGCCTCGCCGCGCAGCGCTATGCGGTATTCGCGCACCGCGAACATGTGTCGTTGATTTCCGGCACTTGGGACGCCATCATGGGCGAATGGTTTCCGCGATCGGGCCAAACCGCGGTGCAAGCGCCCCAGTTCGAAAAATACTTCGAGTCCTTCGATCCGCGTTCCGGTCTGGGGGGAATGGAAATCTGGGTCCCCATCGCCGCGGCGTGAGAGGCGACGAGAAGGTCGGCCGCTAAAGGAGATCGGCCGCGGCCGCGTTGCTGCGGACCTGGGCCGGATCCTTGCACCCGGGTATCACGGTCGTTACGGCGGGATTCCGCAGGCACCATGCCAGCGCCCATTGCGCCATGTCCACGCCCGGCGGCACTTCTTCGCGTTGGATAGCCTGGACCCGCTCCAGGCGCTGACGGACCTTGCCCGCATCCTGGGTAGAGCGCACGTCCCCGGCCGGGAATACGGCGCCGGGACGGTATTTGCCGCTCAAGTATCCGCTCGCCAACGGCACCCGCGCCAATACGCCCAAGTCCAGGCGCGCGCAGGCCGGAAGCACCCGGGCTTCCGGACCGGTATCGAGGCGGTTATACACCAATTGCACGGCCCCCAGACCATAACGGGCGGACGCTTCCACCTGGGCCAGATTCTCCGCCTGTGAGCTGATAGAAATGCCGAGATGGCGGATCTTACCAGCCTTGACTTGCGCTTGCAAGGCCGCCCACAATTCGTCCTGGTGGAACTCCGCATCCGCGCCCGAATGGAATTGGTAGAGATCGACATAGTCGGTGCGCAAGGCCCGCAGCGACGCGTCCAGTTGAGCCAACACCGCCGGAACGCTCCAGGCCGGCCCGCGCAGATTGTGGCCTTGATAGTCGTGCCCGAACTTGGTGGCGATGAACCAACGGCCGCGATCGGGGCCCATGGCCCTGCCGATCAAGGATTCGGAAAGATGATCGGGCCCGTAGCATTCCGCCGTGTCCAACAGGTTGATGCCCAGATCTCGCGCTTCCGCCAGGATGGCCGCCACGTCCGCGACCGAATAGTCCCTGCCCCACTCGCCTCCGAATTGCCAGGTGCCCAATGCGACCACGGAAACGTCCATGCCGGTGCGGCCTAAGGTGCGGTATTTCATGGAATGAAAATACCAAAACCGGAATGCCAGGGCGTGGAAAAGTTTCCGAGAGGCAGTAAGCCGCGCCGGCTATATCAACACCATTTCTTAAGGCCGGACCGCCGTCAGAATCCTGAATTGCTTGAACGTTCCCGATCCGTTGGAAACCTCGAACTGGTACAGGCAATTGCTGGAGCCGAGTCCCAAAGCTTCCAGGTCGACCTTCAGCTCATGCGCCCCGGCGTCCAAAGCCGGCTTGCGGATGGTGGTTCTTTTTTTGCCGGCCAGATCCCAGATCTCCAATGCCACGTCGGAACCTTGGCTGAGCGTGAAAGGAATGGTAGCCGCGCCCAAATGGGGATTGGGATAGGATTGCCCGAGAGTGAACTGCTTTCCGTTCTGCTTTTCCTCGTGGCCCAGGCCGGTGGATCGGGCGGCGTCCACGGTAACTTCCAGATAAGCATCGTAGCCGCCCTTATCCGCGTTGGGCGTCAAGGAGGCTACTTGATAGGCATAGCCGTCGGAGAAGATACTATCAGTGGCTGCGGTCAACGGGTCCGCGCCCTTGACGTACAGGGACGGGTTGGCGGCATACACCGCGTTCTTGGCGGCCGGTTCGAAGGCCAATTGCGATACGGCCGAATAGGAGGTGCTCACATAAATCTGGAAATGGATATGGCATACCCGGCCGCCATACCAGCCCGGGAATATGGTGGTGAACCCCACCTCACCGGCAGCATCCGCGACCTGGTAGCCGCGCAGATAGGTAAGGCCGGCCTGTCCCGGATTCATCGAGTTATCATAACCCGAATATTTCCCATCCTTGTCGCATTGCCATATATTGACGCGCACATTGGGCAGGGGCGCGCAATCGGCCAGCCCGAGGACCTTCAGCTTGAGGCGCAACGGCGCGCCGGTGCGGTTTTCCCGGATATCCTGGCGGAAATAAAACGTATTGGCGGTGAGGTCGAGCGGAAACGGTCCCGCCGTTTCCGTGGGGATCAATGTGCAAGCGCCTGCCGCCCGCATCGCCTGACCGGCGACCGTTTCAGCGCCCGCGGCCGTTGACTTTCGAAGGGGCAGCAACGAGCCCGCTCCCAGCATTCCGGTCAGCTTCAGGAAATCCCTGCGATTGTTTTGCATAGCTCGTCCTTTCGACCGCAAAGCGATTAATGCAGCCCTATTCCTCCAAAATAATCGTTCGGATTCTCGGAATCCATACGGAGGATTAGGAAAAGGTTGACAATATTCCCTCACCGTCCTGAATCCGCGGATTGCTTTGAGTCCGCCGGGAGCAAGGGCGCGTGTACAAAGATTTATAGCAGGCGTAACGACCACCCTTGGCAAACCGTGGTCGGCTAGTATATCTTGATATAAGATTAAGACTTAATCTTAATCTTGAATGTGGTCCAGGGTCGAGAACTGCTCATCCGGATACAAGCAGGAAGTGCCGGAAATGAAGATCGCTTCGGCGCTGACGGGGACTGGTCCAAAAGCGAATAAGCCCACTCAAAGGAAATCCGACATGATCATTTCAGACTCCCTTCTCCGCGCCACTGAACAAGGCATACTCGGGCTGCTGCTGGCCCTGGGCGCCGCTTGCGGGTTCATCTTTATCATGCGTTGGCGCGCGGTAGCCTCGGTTCGTAGCGGAGCGACGGCCTGGCGGAATCGCCTGGAGCGGGATCTCACCGGGGATCTATCCGCCGATCCCTCCCCCTCCCCATCCCTTGAAGCCGGTTCCGCACGGGCGGGTTCCCGACGCGCTGAAGAGGCGTTCGCGCGCGGCGAATCCGGATCCGCGGAACGACTGGCGCAAGTGGGATTGAAGAACGCCCATCTGTGCCCGGATGCGCTGGAAAAGCTCCTGGAGACGCAGGAGATCCGCGAGCGCGAGCTTTTGGAGCGCGGAGCCCAATTCCTGGGAACCGTGGGCGCCAACGCTCCCTTCTTGGGTTTGACCGGCACCGTACTCGGCATCCTGTCCGCCTTCCGGCGCATGGCCCAGACCGGAGGCAGCGGCGGCGTGGAAGTCATGTCCGCCATCGCCGGGGCCCTCATCGCGACGGCGGCGGGCTTGATCGTCGCCATCCCCGCCGTGGTGATGTATAACCTGCTCAAGGCGCGCGTGCGCCTTTCCATGAACGCCTTGCGGGAAATCCGCGGGCTGCTGATGGCGCGCAGCCTCCAGTCCATCGCCAAGGAGTCCTTCTGATGGCGGCGGCCACTGATGAGGGCGGCGAGGACGGCATCACCTCCATCAATATCACCCCGCTCGTTGACGTGTTCCTGGTGCTCCTGATCCTGGTCATGATCTCCTCTTCGCTCTTGTCGCACCAGGAGATCCCGGTGAGCGTACCCACGGCCGCGCATGCGGGCGAGTCGGCCCCCAAGGCTTCCGGCCTGGCTATGGATTTCGGCAAGCATGTTTATTTGGACGGGAAGGAAACCGACTCCGTCTCCCTGGTATCCGCTTTGCGGGAAAAGGTCGCCGCCGATTCCGGCCAGCAAGTGCTTATCGCCGCCGACAAGCGGCTGGCCTATGAAGAGGTGACGCGCATGCTCGATTGGGTGCGCGGCGCGGGAGTCCGCAAATACGCCCTCAAGGTTGCCAGGCAGGAAGAATGATCCCCTTACCGCACCGGACCACTCATATCGGGCGTCCCACCCGGCCCCGCAAACCCAATGCGGATCGGTTCCGGGGAATCCGCTTCAGCCTGCCGGAATCGCCCGCTTCACCGGCCGCGCGCCCCGCTCTGGCCTTGGCCACATTGATAGCCGCGGGCGCCTTGACCGGAGCCTTTTTATCGCTTCGGCCGCAGGCTTCCGTCCGGGAAAAAGAGGAAGACATTACCTTCATAATGGAAGATAAGATTCCTCCGCCACCGGAAATGCCGCCGCCGCCCGATCCGGCTCCGCCCCCGCCCAAGCTGGAAGCGCCTCCCGAGCCGCCTCCGCCCCCGCAATTCGGCTTGGAGGAAAAGGACTTGAACGAATCCGGGCCCATGGCCATGGCCGCTGGCAACACCTTGATGAAGGAAGCCGAGCCCATAACGGCGACGCCGCCCCCTACCCTACCGCCCGCGCCCGTGTTCATCGATCAAGCCCCGCGCATTTTGGCCGGAGCTCCGCCCGATTATCCGGGACGCGCACTGGACCGGGGCCTGGAAGCGACCGTGATGGCTTTGATCACCATCGATACGCTGGGGCGGGTGACGGAAGTGGCGATCGAAGCGAGCGGCGGATCGGATTTCGACGCGGCGGTGCGGAAGTCCGCGTCCGCCACCTTGTTCCAGCCCCCGGTGCGCCAGGGCCGCAAAGTGACGACCCGTTTCCGGCGTCCCTACGAGTTCAAGCTGGAAGATTAGGTCCGTTCCGTACTCAGGTCCGCACCCTCGTTAAGCGCGTGGAAAAACATATCGAACTATTCGGTTCATAATGGTATATTCGGGATATGGGCAGACCGAAGAATTTCAACCGCATGCAAGTGCTGGAAAAGGCTTTACCGTTGTTCTGGAAGCGCGGTTACGCCGATACGGGCTTAAAGGATATTGAAAAGGCGACAGGCGTCAACAAGTCAGGGCTTTACTCCGAATTCAAGGATAAGCAAGATCTCTACCTGGCCGCTCTGCGCCATTACGTGACGACACGCCGCCGGGATACGCTCTCCCTGGAGCCGCAGGGGTGGGATAATATCGAGGCCTACCTTAAGATGCGCGCGGCCTCGAAAGACGGCAATAAGGGCTGCTTCGCCGTCAATTCCATGCGCGAAGCGGATTTGCTGCCCGACGAGGCGCAAGCAATCATTAACGAAAACCGTAATGCGCTAAAAGCCTTGCTTCGGCGCAACATCGAAGCCGAGCGAACCCGCCTCCCCGCGGAAACCATCACCGAAATGTTATCCACCTTCCTCTCCGGCCTGTCTATCGAGATCAATATGAAGGTCGGAAAATCCCCGCCCCGGAAGGTCGAGGATCTAATGCGCGTGCTACGCGCCTTGTGATTGGACAGGAATGCCCGTGGGTCGCGCAATGCCGCTCGCGGCCGCAGTCGCCCCAGCCCCGGCCATCGCTCCGATCACTGCCGCCCCTTGCCTAACAGCCCACCGCGAATAAGCCAGAGCCGCCATCCCGAGTGAAATCAAACCGATGGTAAGCCCCAAAACGGCCATCCTCCCGCCCATCCCGTAAGCCCATCCTCCCACCGCGGATCCGAAGGACATTCCGGTGAACATGAAGGATGAGGAAAGCGCCAGGGCCAGGCCGCGGAAAGGGGCTTCCAGCTCCACCATGCGGCGCTGCTGTGAAGGCCAGATCATATCCCCGACGAAGGGCCAGGCAACGATGACAGCCAGAAGCAGGGCCAGGGAAACCGGTAGGATCAACCAGGCCGCGAACAGGGCGACCAGAACCGCGGCCGCACCGGCTAAAAGCGTTTCGGAACGGAAGACCGCCGATGCCCTGCGCACCACGGCGTTCCCGGCCAGGCCGGAAAAGCCGTACAGGAACAGGGCGGCGGTAACGACCTGAGGCGTAAAACCGTAAGCATCACGTAAGATGGGCACGATCATCGCGAAGGTCGCGAATACCCCTCCCGCCAGGAAAAAGATCACGGCCAATCCGCTCACGGTGGCACCACGACCCAACAGGGCTGCCGCATCGCGAAGACGGACCCGTTCTCCCGGCGCTTCGTCCCTCACCGTGAAGCTGATGGCCGAAGCCGTTGCGGCGGCCAGGATGGCCAACACGACATACAGCCAACGGGGCCCGATCAGGTTGCCGAGCCATGAGCTTAGGGGAACGCCCAGCACGAAGGCGACGCTGACGCCCATGGATACCAAAGCAAGTGCGGGTCCCTGTAGCCTCGGCCCGGCCAGGCGCGTGGCCATGGCGGAGACCACCGGACTGAGCAAGCCCACGCCCAGCCCCATCGCCACCCGGGCGGCGACAAGGGTCGGGAAGCCCGGTGCGGCCGCGAAGGCGAGGCATCCGGAGAAGAGCAGGGAGAAGCCAATCAGAATCTGGGTGCGCCGCGCCCAATGGCCCACCAGCATCTGCAGCACGGGAGCGCTTACCGCGAGTGTAATGCCGAAAGCCGAGACCAGCAGAACTGCCCGCTCGGGAGCCAGGCCCCATTCTTCCCTGAGGGCAGGAAGCACCCCCACGATGGACAAGTAGGTGGTGGCCTGTATGAACATGGCGAACCCGAACAACATAAGGGTCCTATGCGTTTTCCGATCAAAGCCTGCGTCCATACAGTTCCCTTTCCCATCCCTCATTTAGAACCTATCGGTTCATTAAGAAGTAAGGTACGGCCCCGTAAGTGATTTGGCAAGGACTTTTTTGAACCGAATGGTTTTTATTGGGCCGGATTCCGATCGGGCAGCGGAAAGTAACTAGAATTGCAAGGGGAGGAAGCCCCATGAAGGACGACACTTTGAAGGAAGAGCGGGCGCAAATCACGGCCAAGCTCAGGCAATATTTCCAGGAAGAGCGTGAAGAGGAATTGGGCGAACTGCCGGCGGCCATGCTGCTGGATTTCATCGAAAGGGAAATCGGGCCTTTTTTTCACAACCGCGCGGTGCGCGAGGCGAAAGCGAAAACGGTGGCGGCTTTCGCGGCCCTTACCGAAGAGATGGAGTACATGGAAATGCTGGTGCCGAAAAAACCGGGGCGCAGGCCCTCGCGGGATTGAAGCTCTCCGCGCCGCCGCCATGGAAAACCACGCTGTGACTTCGCCCTTTATCATCCGGGAAATCCCTTCGTCCGAATCCGAGCCTTACCGGCGTTTTTTCGCGGTAGGCCTGCGCGAAGACGAGGACAATTTCCGCATTTCACCTTCCGACGATGCCGAGGCGCCCTACCCCACCTGCGATCGGGCGGACAGCTTTACCTTGGGCGCCTTCGCGGGCGATGCCTTATGCGGCGTGGTGAGCTTCAACCGGGACGGGGGCGACCGGGAAAAACTGCGGCATAAGGGAATCCTGTTCCGCATGTACGTCGCGGCGGCGTTTCGCGGGCGCGGGATCGCGGGCATGCTGATCCGGGCCGTGCTGGAACGGGCCGACCGCTTGGCGGACATCGAGCAGATCAACCTGACGGTGGTCGCGGGCAACCCCAAGGCCAAAGCATTGTATGAGCGGGCCGGATTCCAGGCATTCGCGCTGGAGGCGCGGGCCATCAAATGGAAAGGCGGATACCATGATGAGTACCAAATGGCCTATCGGATGGAGCGGTTTGCTTTGCCGGAACGGGAATAGGAATGTTCATTGGAACCGGCCGGGGCGGAATCGGAGCATCCTGAGGGCCCCGTTCCGATCAACCCCTGCGCTTGAAGAATTGCACCGCACGCTCGTGCTTTTCCGCCGCCGCGCGCGTCTTGAAGGTCCCCAGGTTGCGCCGCTTGCCGGTTTTCGCATCCTTCTTGCGGGAATACAGGCGGTAGCCCCCGGAGGGCAGTTTGCGGATCATGTTCGCCTCCTTCTTTTCCCCGAATATCGTTTTTTTCCCGGGGCGCGGGAAAGCTACCTTGCTGGACCATGAGCGCCTCAAAACCCGATTATCTCCGGAAAATCCTCACGGCCCAGGTTTACGACGTGGCCATCGAATCACCCCTGGACCCCGCCCCCAACCTTTCCGCCCGCATAGGCAACCGCGTATTCCTGAAGCGAGAGGATATGCAACCGGTATTCAGCTTCAAGCTGCGGGGCGCGTACAACAAGATGGCCGGCCTCCCTCCCGCAGCGCTCAAGCGGGGCGTTATCTGCGCTTCCGCCGGCAATCATGCCCAAGGCGTAGCCCTGTCGGCCAAGAAACTGGGCGCGCGCGCCGTCATCGTCATGCCCACCACCACCCCGGGGATCAAGATCGAAGCGGTGAAAGCGCTGGGCGCGGAAGTGGTCCTGTACGGCGAATCCTATTCCGACGCCTACGTGCACGCGGTGAAGCTGGAGAAGGCGGGCAAGCTCACCTTCGTGCATCCCTATGACGATCCGGAAGTCATCGCGGGGCAAGGCACCATCGGCGTGGAAATCCTGCGCCAGCATCCCAAGCCCATCCACGCCATCTTCTGCTGCGTGGGCGGCGGCGGATTATTGGCGGGCATCGCCGCCTACGTAAAGCGGGTGCGGCCGGAAGTCAAGGTCATCGGCGTCGAAGCCGTGGACGCGGACGCGATGACGCGCTCGCTGGCCGCGGGCCGCCGGATCACGCTGAAGCAGGTGGGCCTGTTCGCGGACGGAGCCGCGGTCAAGCGCGTAGGCGCGGAATCCTTCCGGCTCTGCCGCGAGTACGTGGACGACATGGTGCTGGTCGACAACGACGCCATATGCGCGGCCATCAAGGACGTATTCGAGGATACCCGCAGCATCCTGGAACCGGCTGGAGCCCTTTCCGTGGCCGGCGCCAAAGCCTACGCCAAGCGCCACAAGCTGCGGGGCGAATCCCTCGTCGCCGTCGCCAGCGGCGCCAACATGGATTTCGACCGCTTGCGCTTCGTGGCCGAGCGCGCAGAGGTGGGAGAGCATCGGGAAACCCTGCTGGCGGTCACCATCCCCGAGCGGCCCGGATCGTTCAAGACCTTCCTGCATCTCCTGGGACGGCGCACCATCACGGAATTCAACTACCGCTTCTCCGATTCCAGGCAGGCCCATGTCTTCGTGGGCGTGGCCATCCACAACCGGGCCGAGGGCCAGAGACTCATCGAGACCTTACGGCGCAACCGCCTACCCTGCCTGGATCTGAGCGATGACGAAATGGCCAAGAGCCATATCCGCTACATGGTGGGCGGCCATGCGTCGCAAGCGGCGCATGAACGGCTTTATCGTTTCGTGTTCCCTGAGCGGCCCGCGGCCTTGACCAATTTCCTCGACACCCTGCGTTCCGATTGGAACATCAGCCTGTTCCATTACCGCAACCATGGATCCGATTTCGGGCGCGTGCTGGTCGGCATGCAAGTGCCGCCCAAGGACAAGCCCGCCTTCCATGCCTTTCTGGAACGCTTGGGCTATGAATACGTGGAGGAGACCGCGAACCCGGCCTATAAGATGTTCCTGGGATAGCTTCCAGGAATTTCCCCATATCGCTCGCCGCTATTTCCTTTTGGACGCTTTCGCCTTGCCGTTGAATGCGAGAGCCAAAGCCACCCAATATTCGAAATCCTTTTTGGATCGCATCGCCTCTTCATGCACGTAGATATATCCTTTATACTCCCGTCCCTTCATGATCACCGTTTCCACGCCTTTCTTCTTGAGCGCGGCCGCGTGGTCCTCGGGATCGATGCGGCACATCATCCTGGTATCGCCGACGCTGAGGCACAATTTCCCGTCCACCAGGAAAGCGATGCCGCGGAACATCTTCTTTTCTTCCACATCCTTGCGATGGGCCAATGCCAGGCGCACGCGCACCGTCATCTCTTCATTATGCGCCATCTTCCATCCTCCGCGTCTACGCCCCTCCTTTAAAAATAATTACCTGCGCGAATCCGGCTGGGCCCGGCTGCGGAAGCCCAAAGGGGACATTCCGGTCTTAGGGCCGCAGGCCCTGGCGGAATGCCGCTTTGATCAGGTATTCCGAGGCGGACCAGGAATCGCCGACCTGATCGGGAAGCCGCCCGGAGAACTCCATCTCTGGCGCTCCCTTGCCTTCCTTTTCGCGGCGTTCCGATTTCTTTTCCAGAACCTTTCCCACCACTTGGACTACTTTCGACTCCAGCCGTTCCACAAATCCTTTGTCCTTCACCGCGGAGTCCGAAAGCGCGAAGTCATGCAAAACGGATCGCAAAGTCCCTTTATACCTGCTTCCGGACACGATCGCATGGGCCTGCAAATCCATGCGCCCTTTCGCCACCGCCAGGCCCGAGTAGGCAAGCAGGGCGCCATTCATGGTTTTCAATTCCAGCTCGTGGATGGAAAACTCCACTTGCAGCGCCGGTGCGGCCGACTCCGGCCTGATTCGCGTTTTGAAAGCGAAGCCCGCCTTTCCCATCAGCCTCCCCTGGGCCTCGAGGTTTACCGACCGGGTTGAATCACCGCTCCCCCGGAAAAGATTTTCCGCCTTGATGTCCACGCCTTGGGCGTAGATGTCCACTTCCGGATCGGCATGCTTATCGCGGAACCGGATCTTTCCCTGATGGATGGTGAAAGAACTCAGGCGCAGCAAGGTGAGCCGACGGAGAAGCTGGGCCCAGTCGGGAAGTGCGCCGGCCCCGGATCGTTCCGGACCGTCCTCAAGGGATAGATTCAAGTCCGGGTTGAACGCCTCCGCATCCGCGAGCAAGGGCGGGTTGAAAAGGGTACTGAGCCTGATGGTGGACGTGATCCGATCCGCGGTAAAAGTGGGAACGGAATGATTTTTTTGCTCTTTTTGCCTTAGCGCCACGCCTTCGAGATCGTATGCTCCGCGCAGTAAATGGATATCCACGTTCCCTACCGTCCATCCATAGCCCTTTTCCTGGACATTCCCGTTTATGCGATGTTGGATCCAAAACGGCAGGGCGATGCGTAGCGAGAGGAGCAATGCCAGGAGAACCGCCAGAGGCAGCAATATCCAGGGTCCGGTTTTTCCTGAAAAAGGTTTCTTGGG
>JBDSWM010000143.1:0-8776 GCA_039926685.1 Fibrobacteria bacterium
CCCCGGTGATTGTATCCGGTCCCTGAAAAACAATATCCTTGTTGAACCCATAGCTAAACGGAGTTGCCATGTGCTTTCGGACTTTTACGTTCGTTTTACCGTTACTTTGGACCCTGGGCTGGTCCGGTACCTCCTTCACCATGGCTCCCTGGATCCTCATCTTCGAACCGCAAAAAAAATCCATCAGCCAAGTGGTCGATTTCAAGTACGTCATCGATGCGCCCGTGGGCAATGGTAAAGTCCAGGGCCCGAATCCGAATACCGAAAAAAGCGAGCCGAAGCCGATTGAAATCACGATTAGCGCGCGCGAAATCAACCTGGAAGGCGGCGTCATTTACCCGTCCACGGAAGGCGCGGACGATTTCGTGGTTTACCCCTCCCAATTCATCCTCTACCCGGGCGATGTCAAGAAGATCCAGGTGCAATGGGTCGGCACCAAGCTTCCAAACAAAGAGGTGACCTTCGGGTTCATTTCCACTCAATTGCCCCTGAATATCGAAGAACGCGAGAAGCCGAAAACGGCGGTAGCCAGGGTGGAAATGGTGACGCGCTACGAAGGCGTCATCGTGGTCCGCCCTCCCAATGTCCAGCCCATGGTGGTCGTCGACACAGCGTATTACCACAACGACAGCACGGGCAGCCATTTCGTGGCGATCCTGAACAACAAGGGGACCGGCCTGCAATCCCTCAGCAACATCGAATTCGGGATAGCGCCGATGGATAAGTCCGGGAGGATAAAGCTCAATGAGAGGATCCAAGTCAGGAATAAACCGTCCGCAGCCACCGCTCAGAGCTTAATCGCCGGTTTCCGTCGCAAAGTGGAAATGCCGTGGCCGCCAGGATTCCCTATCGGGCCCGTTAACGCGACCGTGAGTTTCCAGGAAGCCCCGAAAGAATGACCCGGCCCATGCGCGCATTCCGCGTTCATAACATTCCGGGGGGCTGAAAAGACAGTAGCGCAAAGGATACCCATCTTTCCGCAATACAAAATGGCAGTTAAAACCATTTTCCTCCTATTCTCCTTTGCCCTGGCATTGGGAACTCCCGAATACGCTTTCGCTGCCGATGAAGAAGATACGGGCAATATCGATGTTTCCCTGATGGTGGAGGGCAAGCCGCGTTCGGATACCTGGATCAACGTATCCGGGGGCGGGACCCTGATCGAAATTCCCGCCGCGCCCGTGCTGAACTCGCTGGAATCCCTGTTGGCCCCGGAAGCAATCCGTGAGTTGGAGCGGAAGATGACCACGAACGGGACCTTCACCAATAAGATCCTGGCCCGGGCCGGAATCACGCTCGCCATCGATTTGCCCAGGAAGCGCGCATACCTCAACCTGGTAAAGAAGGGCAAGCCCGCCGCGATTCCCCTCGTCGCCGTCCCGAATACCGCATCGGCGGGTATGGCCAAGCCGCCGCAGGCGGATTCAGCGCGCCCCTCCAAGAACAAAAGCCAGAATGATTCCGGCCCATGGACATCGCCGACCGTCCCGGCTTTACCAGGATCCGTAGGCGATACGGGTAAGACCGCGGCCAAGCCCTCCCCCTCCGGTCAGTCTCCCGCACCTCCCGACAATCCGCTTCAGGCTGACGGACATTGGGAACCGGTAAATACGGACAGCGCCGGAACGCGGACCTCGCCCCCTGCCGCAGCCGAAAAACCCAAGGTCGAGCTGCAAAGCTATCGGCTTGACAAGAGCCGGGACGAACTATTCGAGGATGTGTTCGGCCACAAGGCGCCGCCCTTGCCCGCCAGCGTGGAAGTGACGTTGCTCGTCGACGGAAAATCCTACGGAACCTTATGGATCCTCTACAACTACGAGCAAAAACGCTACACATTCCCCGTGGATCCGGTACTGAACGCGCTGCAAGGCCTGGTACGCAGGGATCTCTGGGACAAACTGGCGCAGCGGGCCAAATTGCAAAGCCGTTTCACGGTGGAAGATCTCATCGCATGCGGCTTCCCCACAGTATTGAACACTTCCGTATTCGAGCTATCCACCGGCGTTCCCGCCCAATTGCTGGGATCCAAAATGCATCCCCTCTCCGGCCAACCGGTGGACCCTTATTCCGTGCCGGTATCCAATCCCGGCGCCCTGTCATCCTTTATCAATGTCCGCGCCCGGGAGCGATATTCTTATTTCCAATACAACCCCCACCCTTCCGACAGCCTGGGTGTGGGCAGGAACCAGGTGGAGTCGCGCAACCTGCAGAACCGGCAACCTTTCCTTGTCGAACTGGAGGGGGCGGTGAACCTGAAAACCTGGGTGCTGGAAGGCAAGGGTACTGTTCTGGAAAATTCCACAATGGACGGGGTGGATTTCCGCCGCCAGGATGTCCGTTTGGTGCACGATTGGCCGCGAAAGGCTTTGCGTCTCAATGTCGGGGATTTGATTTTCCCCACCAGCGGATTCCAGAGCTTCATGAACATTGGAGGGATAGGACTGTCGCGGGACTTTTCCCTGCAGCCGCATTTGGTGGCATATCCGGTCAAGGATTTCGAATTCTTCCTGACCAATCCTTCCGAAGTGAAAGTGTTCATCAATGGCATTCTCAGGGCGACCTACCAGTTGGAGCAGGGCACCCATGATTTGCAGGGATTTCCGCTGACATTGGGCGAGAGTCAAATCGAGATCCAGATCACGGATAATACCGGCCAAACGCAAACCCTAAATTTCGATTTCATCCATGAACCCAGCCTCCTCGCCAAAGGCATCCACGTCTTCTCCTTCAATATCGGTTTCCCCAGCCGCGACGTCTTCAACGTTCCTAACCTGCCTGCTGATCCCAACCATGTGGAGCTGTACAACTATCAATACGATGTGCGGCGCCCGGCCCTCTTCCTGGACGTGAAACGGGGGCTGACCAACACGGTCACCATGGAAGCCTATTCACAGGCCGTGGATACGGGGGGCATGGTCGGCTTGGGATTTCTGCATGCCGTCAGAATCGGGAAGATCAAGCTGGATGTCGCCGGGAGCGTCCGCCAAGACGGCGAATTCTCCGGTGCGGGCAATATCGAATACACATATATACCCAAAATCACGAGCAAGGTTTCCCCCATCAGCTGGCGAGTCAGGTCCGAATACATCGGGGAGAAATTCTACCGCCCTGGCCAGGATGCAAGCCTGCGGGGGGCCGTCAACATCGCCGGCTCGTTCCAGAGGTCATCATCGCTCTTCAACCTGAACGTGGGCGCCTCCTATGCGCTCCGCCCGGACAGCGCCGACTACTATAGCGTTTATGCCGGCTTGAGCCGCAACTGGCCCAAAGGGTGGTCCTCGTCCCTATCCTTGAAGAATACCTTCGACTATGCGCGATCCACGAATACCTCGGTGGCGGCGACGATAAACTATTACTTCAACTACGAAGAGCATTCCTTCAACGCATCGGAACGGGTCGAGAACCACCGTCCGGACGGGAGTGAACAAGGACCGCCTCCCAGCTGGGATTATTCCACCGACCTGCTTTGGGACTACAACGGGTCCTCCACCTTTCCGCATAACCCCTCCTTGAACATGGCCACAAGTTTCGGGCCCACGAGCAATGATTTTTCCAGTCGGGCGCAATGGAACGGCAACCAAGGCATCGCCCAGATTATCGGCCGCCGCTACGAACCGAAAGCCGGCTATATAGTCAGCAACTACCTGGATTTGTCCTTGTCGACCAGTCTGGTATTCATAAACGGGAATTTCGCGCTTGCCCGTCCGGTCCAGAACAGCTTCGTGATGGTGAAAGGCGTCGATAACGAGAAGGATTGCGATATCCTCGTCAACAACAATGACATGGGATATGATGCCAAGGCTTCCCGGTTCCTGCCTGGCGTGGTCCCATCCATCAGCCCGTATTACCTCAAGAAAATCCACCTGGAAGCCATCGCTCCCCCTTTGGGATCCAATGACGAAAGGACCGACTTCACCATTTATCCTGGTTATAAGAGCGGGTACATCTTCTATCTCGGATCCAAATCCACCATTATCGCGCTGGGTACCATGTTCATCGGGGAGGGTAAGCCGGCCGAATACCAGACCTTCCAGGCCATTCCCATGGACGGTGAAAACCGGGATCCCATCGCCGGGTTCACCAATAAAGTCGGCAAGTTCCAGTTGACCCGGATGCGTCCGGGGAAATACACCATCGAAATGTACGTAGAAAGCAAGCTGTATACCGCCACCTTGATCCTGCCCAAGAAATCCGCGGGCATCGCGCCGGTGGGGGTTCTCATGCTGTCCCCGAAATAAGCCCGGGATCAGCGGGGAGACATCAATACGTTAATGGCATGCTGACCCTCAATTGCGGGGGCCTGGGGAGGGGAATCGACGCTGTCCTGGGTACTACGTAGGTTACCCTGATAATCGCTCTGAATTTCACGGTCGCAATCCCTTGCCGCCCCGGCTTCCACAGGAAACGGCCCGGTGTATCTCCTTGTTCCAACCGTGCGGAGACTGACGCCGCCAAACCGTTGCCCAACGTACCGTCCAAGCCGTCCAGCCTCACTTCGGAAATCGCCAAGTACCCCCCGGACAGCCCGGAAAAATCAATCGCCAACTGATACTCGGGAAGATTGTTGTCTATCTCGATGATGGCCACGTCCGCATCGGTCGAGGGAGCCGGCTGGATTTCATGCGCAATCTGTATTACGGTTATTCTGCAATTTTCCGGCACCCGGCCCCCCACGATTAGGCTGTTTGCGAAGCTATGGGAATACGCGGAATTGAGGATGGCTAAAAGGATCAGCAGCCGCGGAACATAGGTGCGTGCATCGCTTAACTTCATATTTGACCGTTCCTGCCGGGGTTTTTTTTTGAATTTAGCTTCTTTTGAAGCGCGGCCAAATTAGCTGAAAAAATGCAACCGCAAATTTTCCCAACGCCGAAAACACCTCCCGGAAAACCTAAACCACCCAACCAAAAAACTCCAATCCTGCCTTAATTCTTTGGAATGGAAGGGCGCGGCCGAATTATAATTGAAATGGAAACCCAAGCCCTTCCGCCCGGAGACCGATTTGATCACCATCCGCCAATATGCCGCCGGCGAAGCCATTTTCCGGGAACAGGAAGCCGGCGAGGCCGCATTCCTCATTGAACGCGGCAAGGTGGAGGTGACCCGGCATACGGCCGCGGGGCCCGAGCATATCGGGTACCTGGAAGCGGGATCCACTTTCGGGGAAATGGGCCTGGTGGACGATTCCCCCCGTAGCGTATCGGTTACGGCGGTGGAAGAAACCCTGGTGCGTGAAATCCACCGCGACAATATCCAGGCGGCCATGAAGGAAAGCCCGGAAGTCCTAATCAAGCTGCTCAAGGATCTCTTCGAGCGATTGCGGGAGGCCAATGCGCAGCTGGCTCGACGGCAGGCCACCGACGATGGCCGCGCGGGCCCAGAACTACTCCACGCGCCCTCCGACCCGGCCGAGGACCGCGCCGACGCTTCCATCCCTGCCATGGAAAAACGGATCATTTACGCCATCGAAGGGATCACGCCCCGGGCCATCGAGGCCATGTCCGACAACCCTTTCCGGTTCTCCGCCTTTCCCATCAAGATCGGGCGCAAAACCAATGATGAGTTGGTGAACAACCATCTGGAGATTCTCGATCAGGATCCATTGCAGATTTCCCGCCATCATGTCAGCATCGTGCTGGAGGATGGGAAATTGGGCGTGCTGGATAGGGGAAGCCAATTGGGGGCCCTGGTGGACGGCGTGCGCGTGGGGGGCAAGAAGAACGGCCCCGGGCCGGTGTTCTTCAAAAGCGATGAAGGCATCCTGGTGCTCGGCACCGACAACTCACCCTATCGGTATAAGGTCGGAATAGCCACCTGACCGAAGGGGGTAATGAAAATGGCGGCCCTTGTGAGGCCGCCTTTTTTGTTTTCGGGTTTTTCATCCATGGGCTCAAGAGCCCATGGCGGCAATGGGCTTTAGGCGCCCATGGCTTGCAGATAGCCCTGGTATTTGCGCTGCAGCTTGTCGAAAGTGCCGCTGGTGCGCATGCGGCGCAAGGCCTGATCGCGCAATTGGCGCACGCGTTCGTGCGAGATGTTCAATCCCAGGCCCACTTCGCGCAGGGTTTGCGGCGCATTCTGATCCATGCCGAACAGGCCGGTGATGACCTGGGCTTCGCGTTCGGGAAGCTCGGACAGGATTTCGCGCACCAGCTCGCCGGTGTCGGACTTTTCCAATTCGTCTTCCGGATTGGCGGCGCGATCATCGCGCAGGATCTCCTGGAAAGAGGTCTTGGAATCCGGGCCCATGGGGGCTTCAAAGGACATGCCTTTGCCGGCCGTCTGCAGCAGGCTGCGCACGTCTTCGTCCAAATCCTTGCCGTGGCCCTGTTCCTTCAGGGCCTTGCGCACGCGCAGGCACTGATTGGCAGGTAGACGGATCATCGATCCGGTTTCATTGATGGACTTGGTGATGAAGGCCTTCATCCACCATACCGCGTAGGAGATGAACTTGATGCCGCGCGAAGAGTCGAAGCTTTCGACGGCGCGTATCAATCCCATGCAGCCTTCATTGACCAGATCGGGAAGGGGGATGGGGCAGCCGCGGTATTGCAGCGCGACTTTGAGTACGAAGCGCATATTGGCCTTGATGAGGCGATTGCGGGCATCCATATCGCCGCGACGGCAGCGTTCGAACAGCCGCAATTCCTCTTCACGGGAAATGGGACTGGTCTTGCGGATGTCCTCCATATAGCGCTTAAGCGAAACGTCATGGGTAGGGTAAGACATTGGGGGTGCTTTCCTTGGAGCGGGCGGAGTCAGTGTTCTCTACGCCCGAATGCGTTTGAATGAAGCAACTTACAAAAACATGTGAAGTTCGACCGCAAGTATGGTGAATATCCACAAAGCTTTTCAGAGCCTATCCTCAAAAAGCCATTCCCTCGGTAGACTTCCAAGGAAATCCGTTGGATACACGCCAAATAAAAGCGGGTTAGCGCGAAAAGGTCAATGGGGTCGGGCTTCGGTGCCTAGGGCGTGCAAGTCTTCGGCTTCTAAATACTGGTAAACATCCAGGATCCGGGCTGGAGACCAGCCACTGGACAGCAAACCTTGCAGGAATTCGACGGAAAGCCGGGTATTCTTGATGAATGGCTTGCCTCCCAATACGGAGGGATGGGCGACAATCCGGGAAGAGGGAACGAGTGGGGACGGGGATGCATTGCTCATATGCCTCCGATTATATCCCAAATCGACCCCAACGAAAAGAGGCCTACCCGTTGGGAATACCTCCTAGGCGCGAAAAACGTCAGATATACCCTAATGCCCAGGCGAATTACGGTCTTTTTCCGGGAGGCACTTTACCATTGCTTAACTCCTGCCTAAGGTGGCATGACGCGCATCGACTGGCAGCATCCCGCCGCACGATACGTAACCTTGCCTTTCCGGAACCGCGGAGGCGAATCCGGGAAGCGGGTGGCCGGACCCCGTCCTGCCGCGCGCCCTTCCGCGCTCCTTTCCGCGCGCCTTGCTGCGTGCACTGCAGAAAAGCCAGCCGGGAAATCGGGTAGGCGACCGAACAGGGATCGGATTCGTCATTGCCGGCCAGGTACGCGCGCTCTTGTCGAGGTCTATTTCCCAGTTGGAATATGCGCTGGCGCGGCCTTACCCGGCGCTGCGGTCGCGCCGTTCCGCGCAGGTTACCTGGATCGGCGGGCTTGTAGAGGCCGCTCCGTTCCGGTTGCAAACGAGGAGTGGGTTTAATTAGGTTGGAAGGATGCATTCGCTGTCCTTCCTCCAAGACCTCGCCATAGTCATGATCGTGGCGGGACTGGTCACCATCCTGTGCCATCGCTTCAAGCAGCCGGTGGTGCTGGGTTATATCCTGGCCGGCGTCATCATCGGCCCGCACACGCCGCCGTTCCCGTTGATCAAGGATGACGGCACCATCCAGACGCTTTCGGAATTGGGCGTCATCTTCCTCATGTTCAGCCTGGGCCTGGAGTTCAGCCTGCGCAAATTGCGGCAGGTGGGCGCCACCGCCCTCATCGCCGCCACCCTGGAAATCACCGTCATGATGGCGGTCGGGTACGGCATCGGCCGCCTTTTCCATTGGAGCAGCATGGACAGCCTTTTCCTGGGCGCCATCATCTCCATCTCCTCCACCACCATCATCATGAAGGCCCTGGAGGAACTGGGCCTGCGCGGCGAGAAATTCGCGGGCATGGTGTTCGGCATCCTCATCGTCGAAGACATCTTGGGCATCGTGCTCATAGCGCTGCTGTCCGGCATCGCCAAGACCGGGACCTTGCAATCCTGGGACGCCGTGCTCACCATCGGGCAGTTGGCGGTTTTCCTGGTGGTGTCCCTGGTGCTGGGCCTCATCCTCGTGCCCCGCATCATCGCCTTCGTGGCCCGGTTCCGCAGCCAGGAAATGCTGCTCGTCACCGTGCTCGGGCTATGCTTCGGCTTCTGCCTGCTCACCGTCAACCTGGGATTCAGCCTGGCACTGGGAGCCTTCCTCATCGGCGCCATCCTGGCCGAGGCCAAGGAAATCGGCAAGATCGAGGATTTGATGATCCCGATCCGGGACATGTTCAGCGCGGTGTTCTTCGTGTCCGTGGGCCTGCTCATCGATCCGCGCCTGCTGTTCACTTATGCCGGCCCCATCGCGGTCATCACCTTGGCGGTGGTGGTGGGGCAAGTATTCACCATCTTCGCCGGTACTTACCTGGCGGGCCATGATCTCCGCACCTCCACGCGCGTGGGCATGAGCCTCAGCCAGATCGGCGTGTTCTCCTTCATCATCGCCGCCCTGGGCGTGTCCCTAAAGGTGACG
>JBDSWM010000144.1:0-9438 GCA_039926685.1 Fibrobacteria bacterium
AGGATGTTGCATGGTATTTGCGGGTTGTTGGCTGGATTGGGAATGCTGTTGGCGGGATGCGATTCGTCCACTTCCCCAGGAACCGCCACGGCGGAAACCCTAGTCGGAAAGTGGAGCTATACCCAGGTAATCTATAAGTATGACAGCAAAACCACCCCGGCTTCTCCTGATTATCCGGATGAGCATATGGATACGACATTCGATTTCACCGGCAAAGGGAAATACATCGAATTCAAATCCGATAAAACCTATACGGCAGTGCATCCGGATTTGTTTTTCCAAGCGGCAGCGCGGGTTTCCGCGGCGAAAGCGGGGATCGAGACCGGGACCTGGTCCATGGAGAACGGCATTGTCACCACCGTTGCGGAGGGAGACACCACCAAGGGCCAGGTGAACATTTCCGGCAGCGCCATCTCCATTCTCATCACTCTTGAAGAAACCGACAAGGACGGGGACCTCACCACTACTTACAATACCAACATCACCTTCAAAGGCGTAAAGCAGCCTTAATTCAGGCCAGCACCAGCATTTTAGGATTCGGCTTGCCCGCTTGGTCGACCCTATCCGGAAGCGCGGCGGGCTCCCGGACCCAGGCTTCCATGCCCGCCGGCTTGGGCCTGGTTTTCGGGGATTTCCTCTGCGCCATGGGCAAGCCCTTCTGCGCACAGACATGAGCCTTGAAGCGGGTGATTCGGCGCGTTACCGCCACGCGCGAAACTCCCAGCGTTTCCGCTATTTCGGAATGGGTCAGTCCCGTTTGAAATGCCAGGAGCAGGACCCGGCGGGTCGTTTTGTCCGCGCTTTTCAGGATCTCTTCCACGCCCAATCTTGAAGTCGGCGCATCATCCAGGTATTCGTTCCGTTGCCTGCTCGTGTTCTCAAGATAGGCTTGACGGTTGTTCCGCCCCCGGCGATCTGCGATCACGCGGCTCAGGCTTTGATTGATGGCGATGCGGATCAACCAGGTCTTAGGATGGCTGCGTCCTTCGAACCCGGCCAACCCGTGATAGGCCTTTACGAACGTCTCCTGCACAAGGTCATGAGCGTCTTCCCTGCTTTTGGTATAGGTGTAGCAAATGCTGTAAATCGCCTGGCGGTAGGTGCGATAAAGGTGGTCCAGGGTCAATTCGGCGGGCGGATAAGCGACCAAGGCATTCATTTTTGTCCCTTCTGTTCGGTACTCGAAAATTACAGAATGTGCGTATCCGGGAAGAGGCTGTTTGTGCGCAAAACCGCGCCACATTTGTGCGCACTTTTTGCCTGAGGTGAGGAGATCGTCCAGGCGGCAGGATTGGGATAGATTATATTAGGAGCATGCAGACCCAGAGGCCGAACATATTCCAATTCCTGGACTTCCGGGATTTCATGCGGAATTATTTCGATCATGCGCGCTTGGAGGAAGAGGGCTTTTCCCTGCGCACATTCTTGAGCAAGGTTTCCCATTCCCTCTCATCATCGGGGTTGCTGTCGGCCGTTTTGAAGGGGACGCGCAACCTGAGCCCTGCCATGCGACTCAAGTTCGCCAAGGTCATGGGGCTCAAGGAAAAGGAAGCGCAATATTTCCATTTGCTGGTCCAGTTCAACCAGGCCAAGAGCATGGAAGAGAAGAACCACCTTTTCCAACAGCTGTCGCGCTTCCGGGAATCCAAGGCGAAGACCGTATCGGAAGGCCAATACGGATTGTATTCGAAATGGTATTACCTGGTGGTCTGGTGCTTTTTCGGCCTGGACACCCGGCAGAAGAATCCGCATCTCATCGCGAAAAAGATCTCCCCCCATATTTCCGCCGTCCAGGTGGAAGAAGCCATTGCCAAGCTATTGCAATTGAAATTGATCAGGCGCACGGCCAACGGGTATGCGCCGACCGAGAATCATGTCACTACCGAAAAAGAAGTCCAGGACATGATCGCGAACCACCATCACAAGGAATTCATCCAGATGGCCGGCCAGATGATCGATGAAATCCCGCCTGGGCGGCGCCAGTACAATACCCTGGTGTTCTCGATATCCAAAGAATCCTTCGAAATCGTCAAAGAGAGAATGGCGACCTTCCAGGAAGAACTGCGGGAAATCCTGGATCGCGACAGCCGCGAGGCGATGATTTGCACCCTGAGCATGCAGCTTTATCCTAATTTGCAGGAAGAGTCTCCAAAAGTAGGCCCCGAATGAAAACATGGACCATGTCCCTGTTGCGCATACCGGCGATGGTAATACTGCTGGCGGGATGCACCTTCCTTCTTCCGGAGGATCAGGTCAGCCCGGAAAATCAGCCAGATGATAAAGAATGCGCCGGGACCAGCATCGGCTGCGGAAATCCCCCGATCGCTGAATTGGAAACCACCGAATTAAACGCCTGCGACGGAGTAAGCTGTTCCGGCGCGCTCTCGCCGTTTCCTTATAGCGTGAAAATCGGCGACGTCATCGACTTCAATTTCCGGCATACGGCTGAGATTCCATCGCCGGAAATCCATTTCCGCATCTACCCGGTGAACCGGATTCCACATTTCCCGAATGCGCCCTTGGACAGCTTCGTGGTCACGGACAGCAATTCTTTCCGGCTGCTTCCGGGCGACTTGCTGAAATCGATTGAAGAGAACCGGGGCGCCACTGCATCCGATTCGGATTATTTCGTGTTCAATATCCACATTCTGTTATTGCAACGGATGGGATCCGTAGTTTACCGGGACGAGGGGCTGGTGTCCGAGATAGCTCTGAACGTCAAAACCCAGAAATTCGTTACAATCTGGAAAAATCCGAGCAAGCGAGATACGCTTTTTCCGCCCATCAAAAGATTTCAAGGGAATATCGCCATTGGGACCGAATACGAATCACGATTTGCGGCAGCGACTTCCGCGTACATATTCGTTCCCGGATCCCCATATGGCGCAAGGATCGATTTGGCCAGCCGCCATTTCGAGATTGTCGGCCTTCCCTATGGCCGCTTTGAAGTACGGATGTTCACTTTATCACAAAATCAAGCAGCAGGTGACACAATTCCCGTGTACTTGATGACGGCAGATCCTGATTCCAGCGTCTCCCGTCCATTCCGGATCAATAAAGTGATCGACACCCTCGAGCTACCTCCCAGATTCCCATAATCACTCCGCGGAAAAGACCGTGCCTTTTTTTGTTGCAAAAAAATTTAAAGCCCCCTCCGGTTACTAATATTCGTACTCGTTCCATCTAAGCGGTATCGGATATTTTTTCCAGCATCTTGCCACATATAGCCGGAAGAGGGTTCAATGCGCGTCTCCCGATTGGTATTCCAAACAGTCATCATCGTGCTCGGCGCGATTTCGTGCTCGATGGCGACAATCAGAAACCTGGATGTACTGCTTCATCGGCAGGAAGGCGTCAATTGGTGCTGGGCCGCCTGCGATCACATGGTCAGGGAGTATATCGGCAGGATTCCATTGTCCCAATGCAGTATAGCTGCGGAAACATTTGGAGCCCCGGCTGCCTGTTGTCCCACCCCGGATGGAAATTGCGATCAGCCAAGTACTTCACATATCATTTCCAACTACACGGCCACTCAAGTTCGCAGCGGAGCCAACAACTCCCTAAGCATGACTGAGATTTCAACAGAAATCGATGAGGGCCGACCTTTCATCTATTCCAAGATTGTAGGGGGCTCGAATCATTTGATGGTGGGTATAGGCTACTCATGGGGAACATGGGATGCCGGCTACATTATGACCAACAATCCTTATGGTTTGGGAAGCAGGTGCCTGATTTCCTATTTGTCTTACCGAAACTGGCAGGCTTCCAGCGACACTAAAAACTTCTACAACATTCGAAATTGAGCGAAGGCGGGCCACATGAAATCCTTGACAACGATTCTATCCCTCCTTGTATTCCCGACCTTGATGCTACTAGGCGGATGCAAAAACAGGCTGAACAAGGAACCGCGCCACGGCGATGGGCGAGGCAGAAATGCCGGGGAAGCCGCGAAAAAAACCATCTCCGAGCTGCCGACATTGATAGACACGGGCAGTTTCGACATGCTCGGATTCCACTCATGGGCGGAAACGAAGCGCGCCAAGCTGGGCACTCCCATTCCTATCCTGAGCTTAAGATGCGATTTGTTCGCGAAGGAAAACGCGGAGCGGATGGGAGGTCCCGAAGCTTTCGCATTTTCAAAGGATACCCTATTTCCCGTCCTGGTCGGGGATTCGGTGCGGTTGGCTTTCCGGGCGGATTCCTTGACCGATTCCGCAAGCAGGGCCGGAAGCAAAGCCTGGATAGTCGCGGAAATCGGGAATGCGGAGTTGATGCTGCTAGTGGATTCAACGCTGAAGGCCCATTCGCGCGAGTCCAAGCTGCCGGCCTCGGTTTATTCCGTGATCGAGATACCGAATCTAAATCAGCTTCACCTGTTCTACTCTGCTGCCGGAACCGGCATGCTGATCCCCTTGAACGGCAATATTCCGCATCCCTGCCCGGTGGGTCCCGCGAACAATGCGATCACTTTCGCTTCAGCATTGCGGACTTTTTACGCCTGTAAAGAGATCGCCCAATTTTGCCCGGAGGTAAAACTTTAGGTTAGCGCAAGACTATAGGCTGAAGTCCGGAGCTATGGTTCAAGCCAGGGACCCCGCTATCATCGCGTCCAACTGCGCCTTTTCATAAGGCTTCTGCAACAACCCCAACGCGCCCTCCCTAAGGGCCGCCTGGATCTTCTCCTCGGGCCCAAACCCCGAGGAAAGCAGCACGCGCGCAGCCGGGTTGATGCGCCGCAATTCCTGGAAGGTGCGGTAGCCGTCCATATCCGGCATTACCAGATCCAGCACGATCAGATCCAGGCTCCGCCATTTTTCCCGATAGATGTCCAAGGCTTCCCTGCCGCCTGAGGCGCCCAATACCTGATGCCCGCTGTCCTTGAGCATATCCGCGACCATGCTCAGCACCAAAGGCTCATCCTCCACCACCAGGATGCGCAGGCCATCCGCAGGTGGCGCCGTATCCGTTTCCGGAGAGACCTCCGGAAGGGCGGAAGCGGAGAGCGGCAGGTAAATGTGGAAGGTGGTACCGCGTCCCAACGCCGTTTCCACCGCGATGCGGCCATGATGCGTTTTCACCGTGCCGAACACCGAGGCCAGCCCCATGCCGGTGCCTTTGCCTACCGGCTTGGTGGTGAAGAAGGGCTCGAAGATATGCTCCTTGACGGCTTCGCTCATTCCCGTGCCCGTGTCCTTGACGGCGATGCGCAGATAGGCGCCCGGGGAGAGTTCCGGGAAGCCTTCTCCTTGCGCGCGCGCCTCTCCGCCCATCAAGCCTCCTCCCGGCAAAACCATGTTTTCGCTGGAGAATTCCAGCACGCCGCCCTCGGGCATGGCGTCGCGCGCATTTAGCGCAAGGTTGAGCAGCGCATTCTGGAGCGTGGCGGGATCGCCTGACACCAGATCGTTGGCCGCCTTCAAATCCGTGCGCATGGCGATGTTCTTCTCTATGCTCAGTCCCAGCAGCTCTATGGTTTCCAGGATCATCTCATGCAGCCCTACGGGGACCGTTTCCAGATGGCCCTGCCGCGAGAAGGCGAGCAGCTTACGGGTGAGGTCGCCGGAGCGATCCGCCGCACGTAGGATGGAATTGGCGAAGCGTTTCAGATCCGGATCGGAAAGGCGGCTTTGCAATAGGCCGGCATAGCCCAGGATAATGCTGAGCTGGTTGTTGAAATCATGCGCCACGCCGCCGGCCAATTGCCCGATGGCGGTCATCTTTTCGCTTTGCCGGAGCCTTTCCTCGTTTTGCTTGCGATCGGTGATGTCGTGGAGATAGATGGAAAGGCCGTGCGGGGAGGGATAGATGCGGTTTTCGAACCATTTCCCCCAGGGCGGATAGAAGTCCTCCTGGATCACGGGTATCTGTTGGCGCATGGCCTTTTCATAGGCGAGGTGGAAGGTATGCCCCACCGCTTCCGGGAACTCCGTCCAGATTTCCTTGCCGATGAGATCTTCCGGCGCCCGTCCGAAAACCTTCCCGGCTTGGGGGTTCACGTAGGCGAAGCGCCAATGGTGATCGAGGGCCAGGAAAGCGTCCGAGATGCGCTCGAACACCTGGCGCTTTTTTTCCTCCGCGCGTCGGCAATGGATGGCGATGCCGGCGATGTGCGTGACCAGGCCGATGAGGTGCAGATGCGCTTCCGTGGGCGTGCAGGGCCTGCGGTAATAGATGGCGAACGTGCCGAGCACGCGTTGCTTCCGGTCCAGGATGGGCGTGGACCAGCAGGCGCGCAATCCGAAGGGAAGGGCCAGGGAGCGGTAATCGTCCCAGAGCGGATCGGTGGCGATGTCTTCCACGATCACCGGTTTGCGGAAGAAGGCGGCGGTACCGCAAGATCCCGCCTGGGGGCCGATTTCGCTTCCGTCGATAAGGCGCATGTATTCGGGCGGAAGGCTGGGCGCGGCGCAGTGGAGCAGGCGCTTGCCTTCCTTGTCCAGCACCAGGATGGAGCAGAGCATGTCCTCGGAGTTGGCTTCGCACAAGCGAAGGCAGGAGTCGAGGATGTCTTCCAACGGTTCGCCCAGAACCAGCATCTCCAGGAGCCGGACTTGTCCGTCGAGAAGGGATTCGTGCATTGTGAGACCCGTCATCCTTGTTCCTAATTGGGTCCCAAAATCTAATGAAAATATCCGGAAAAAAAGGCCGCCCCCCGTCGGTGGGGAGGCGGCCTGGAAGGACGGGGCGGGGCTGTAAGCCAGGTGAGAGGGTCAGTCCGGAGGGTTCTGGTCGCTCAGGAGGGCCGCGGAGCCGTATTCACGGTTCATTTTTGCGATATGCGCCACGGAAATTTCCTTAGGGCAGGCCACTTCGCATTCATAGTGGTTGCGGCAATTGCCGAAACCGAGGCTGTCCATCTTGGATACCATGGCCAGGGCGCGCCTGGCCTTTTCCGGCTTGCCTTGCGGCATATGGGCCAGGTGCGAGACCTTTGCGGCCACGAACAGCATGGCCGAGGCGTTGGGGCAGGCGGCCACGCAGGCGCCGCAGCCGATGCATTGGGCCGCGTCCATGGCCGTGTCCGCATCCGGCTTGGGGATGAGAATACTGTTGCCGTCCTGGGCCCCGCCGACGTTGGCGGAAATGAAGCCGCCGGCCGCGATGATGGAGTCGAATGAGCTGCGGTCGACCACCAGATCCTTCATTATGGGGAAGGCCTTGGCCCGCCAGGGTTCGATGACGATGGTGTCGCCGTCCTTGAAGCTGCGCATGAAAAGCTGACATACCGTGGTGGCGGATTCGGGGCCATGGGCTTCGCCGTCGATCATCTGGCAGCAGGTGCCGCAAATGCCTTCCCGGCAATCGCTCTCGAAAGCGATGGGCTCCTCGTTCTTGATCACCAGTTCGTTATTGACTTCGTCGAGCATTTCCAGGAAGGACATGTCCGCGAGCACCTTGGTCGCCCGGTATTCCTTGAAGCCGCCCTTGTCGTTGGCGTCCTTTTGTCTCCAGACCTTGAGCTTGAATTCCATTACTTGTAGCTCCTCTGCGTCAGGTGCACATTGTCGAAGGTAAGGATTTCCTTGTGCAGCTCGGGCGTCTGGCCCTCGCCTTTCCATTCCCAGGCGGCCACGTAGCAGAAATTCTCGTCGTCGCGCTGGGCCTCCCCTTCCGGGGTGGCGGACTCTTCGCGGAAATGGCCTCCGCAGCTTTCCTTGCGCTGCCAGGCATCGTACACCAGCAGTTCGCCGAACTCGAGGAAGTCGGCGATACGGCCAGCCTCCTCCAGGTTCTGGTTGAGATCGCCGGGTCCGCCGGTCACGTTCACGTCTTTCCAGAACTCGGCGCGCAGCTTGGGGATGGCTTCCAGCGCCTCTTTAAGGCTCTTGTCGGTGCGTGCCATGCCGCATTTGTCCCACATGATCTTGCCGAGCTCGCGGTGGAACTCCATGGCCGGCTTCTTGCCCTTCACGGCCAGGAGCTTGTTGATGAGATCGCGCTGCTTGGCTTCCGCGTCCTTGAAGGCCGCGTGGTCCGGGGTCACCTTGGGCAGGTTGGTCCCGGCCAGGTAATTCCCGATGGTCTGGGGAATGATGAAATAGCCGTCCGCCAGGCCCTGCATGAGCGCGCTGGCGCCCAGGCGGTTGGCCCCGTGATCGGAGAAGTTGGCCTCTCCCAGCACATGCAGGCCGGGGATGTTGCTTATCAGGTTGTAGTCCACCCACAGGCCGCCCATGGTGTAATGCACCGCGGGGTAGATTTGCATCGGGGTCTTGTAGGGGTTCTGATCGGTGATGCGGAAATACATGTCGAACAGGTTACCGTACTTCTCCTTTATCTTGGGCTCGCCCACGCGCTTGATGGCGTCTGCGAAGTCCAGATACACGGCCAGGCCGGAACCGCCCACGCCCATGCCCTTGTCGCACACCTCTTTGGCGTTGCGGGAGGCCACATCGCGCGGGACCAGGTTGCCGAAGCTGGGATAGCGCTCTTCCAGGAAGTAATACCTTTCGGCTTCCGGGATGGTTTCCGGAGCGCGCTTGTCGCCCGCCTTCCTGGGGACCCACACGCGCCCGTCATTGCGCAGGCTCTCGGACATCAGGGTCAGCTTGCTCTGATGGCTGCCGGTGACGGGAATGCAGGTGGGATGGATCTGGGTGAAGCAGGGATTGGCGAAATACGCCCCGCGCTTATGGGCCCGCCAAGTGGCCGTGACATTGCAGCCCATGGCGTTGGTGGAGAGGTAGAACACGCGGCCGTAGCCGCCCGTGGCCATGATCACCGCGTCGGCCTCATGGCGTTCCAGCTGGCCCGTGACCAGGTTGCGCACGATGATGCCGCGCGCTTTGCCGTCGATGAGCACCAGGTCCAGGAACTCCTTGCGGGTGTGCATTTTGACGTTGCCCAGGCCGACTTGGCGCATCATGGTCGAATACGCGCCCAGGAGCAGTTGCTGGCCCGTCTGGCCGCGGGCGTAGAAGGTGCGCGAGACCTGGGTGCCGCCGAAGGAGCGGTTCTCCAGGAGTCCGCCGTAGTCGCGCGCGAAGGGTACGCCCAAGGCCACGCATTGATCGATGATGTTCACTGATACCTGGGCCAGGCGGTAGACGTTGGCTTCGCGGGCGCGGAAGTCCCCGCCCTTGACGGTGTCGTAGAAAAGGCGCTGTACGCTGTCGCCGTCGTTGGTGTAGCTTTTGGCGGCGTTGATGCCGCCCTGCGCGGCGATGCTGTGCGCGCGGCGCGGGCTGTCCTGCCAGGTGAAGGTATGCACGTTGTAGCCCAGCTCGGCCAGGGAAGCGGAGGCGGAACTGCCTGCCAGGCCGGTGCCTACCACGATGATCTTGTACTTGCGTTTGTTGGCCGGATTGACAAGCTTCATGTGGAACTTGTAGTCTTCCCACTTCTTTTCGATGGGGCCCGGCGGCACCTTGGGGTCGAGCAGCATTACGGGGTTCCTCCGTGTTGGAAATAAGCCCAGATGGCCAGCAGGATGAAACC
>JBDSWM010000145.1:0-5137 GCA_039926685.1 Fibrobacteria bacterium
CTTCATGCTTTCCTCCTACAAGCAACTGCCTTTCATGATCTGGCAGTTCAAGCTCAAGTTCCGGGACGAGCCGCGCGCTCGCGGAGGCCTGGTGCGCGTCCGCGAATTCATCATGAAGGACGCCTACAGCTTCCACCGCGACGATGCGGACATGGACGCCTATTATCAGCGCGTCTACCAAGCCTACGAGAACATCTTCGCCCGCGCCGGCATACGCCCCATCGTGGTCAAATCCGATACGGGCATCATGGGCGGCAAGATAGCGCATGAGTTCATGCTCGAATCCGGCCATGGGGAGGATTACCTCATCATCTCCCAGGATGGCTCGTACTCGGCCAACCAGGAAATCGCCGAGTTCCACCGCGATCATGCCAAAGCGGATCATCTTCCGCTCGAAAAGATCGCCACCCCCGGCAAGAAAACCATCGAGGACGTGGCTTCCTTCCTGGGCGTGAAGGCCCCCCAGACCATGAAAGCCGTGATGTTCGAGACCGAACAGGACAAGAAGAAATGCCTGGTGCTCGGACTCATCCGCGGCGATTTGGAAATCAGCGAAGTCAAATTGCGGAATTACCTCAAGGTGCCTTGGCTGCTGCCCGCCAATGAAGAGTTCATCCGCTCCTTCGGCCTGGTGCCCGGCTACGCTTCGCCGGTGGGGATTCCCGAGCGCAAGGATTTGCTGGTGTTGGCGGATCTGTCGGTCAGCGAAGCCAACAATCTGGTCGGCGGCGCCAACGAAGACGGCTACCATTATAAGCACGTCAACTTCCGCCGCGACTTCCAAACGCCCCATTGCGGCGACTTCGCCAAGGCGCAGGAAGGCTACCTGTCCCCCGATGGCAAGTCCGCCTTGCGCGCCGTGCGCGGCATCGAGATCGGTAACATCTTCAAGCTGGGCACCAAGTTCACCCAGTCGATGGGATGCACCTATCTGGACGAAGACGGCAAGCAGCAAACGCCGACCATGGGTTGCTATGGCATCGGCGTTGGCCGCCTTATGGCGGCGGCGGTGGAAAATTCCCACGATGAATTCGGACCCATCTGGCCCAAGGAACTCGCGCCGTTCCAGGTCCATTTGCTGAATATCGGTCGGGAACCGGAAGTGATGGAAGCCTGCGTCAAGCTGGTGTCCGAATGGGAAGGATTGGGACTCGAGGTGCTGTTCGACGATCGCGATGAACGCCCTGGCGTCAAATTCAAGGATGCGGATCTTTGGGGCATTCCCGTACGCATCGCCGTGGGCAAGAAGGGCCTGGCGGAAGGCGGGGGCGGACCGCAAAGCGGACTGGCGGAATGGAAGCTGCGCAAGGATAAGGAGTTTACCAAGGTGCCCTTGGGCGAACTCGGTAAGCGGCTCCAGGAGTTCTACGCCATTTAGCTTCCGCGCTTTATAATCACGACCCAATCACGACTCCATCGCACCTCGTCGCCGCTTCCCCGGCCCTATCCCCGGTGAAGTGTTTTGCAAAATCAGGTTCAAAGAGGTATTTAGGAAAGGATGCGGGAACGATCCTGGAATGGCGCGAGCCAATTTCAAAACCTAGGGATTTTCCCGATGGAGCCAAGCATTCCGATGCCGCAACTGTGATACCGCTCACATACGGATTTTCAAAAAAAGGCAATAATAGATTGTGGCAATCTGTAAAGTTACGGTAAAATAAGTCAAATGCTGAGCATAAGGGCTAATTGCAAATGCTGATCGGGTTTTGGGGCGTTCGTGGAAGCATTCCCACGCCGTCGGCAGAGACAATCCGCTATGGCGGCAATACCTCCTGCGTTTCCGCCGATTTGGGCGGCAATATCGTGATCCTCGACGCTGGGACCGGCATCCGCAATCTCGGCAACGCCATTCTGGAGCGCAAGGAAAAGCCGAAATTGGACATGTTCCTGAGCCATGTGCATTGGGATCATATTCAGGGCTTTCCTTTTTTCGGCCCCGGCTACCGACCCGGCTATGCCATCGATGTTTACGGCAGGGGCAAGGCCGATCATACCTTGGGCGAAATCCTGGCCGGCCAGATGGAAGGCCCGAATTTCCCGGTATCCCTGCATCAATTGGGGGCCAAGTTCACTTACTCGGATATCACGCCTGGGCAATGCATCGAAATCAAGGATCTAGGCGGCGAGACCATAGGAAAAGTCACCTGCGCCCAAGGCTGCCATCCCAATGGGGTGCTGGCCTACCGCATCGATGATCTACGCAAAGGCGGTTCCTTCGTTTACGCCACGGACACGGAGCATTATGCCAACCGCCTCGATCTCAATATCGGTGATCTGGCCAAAGGGGCCGACCTGCTCATTTACGACGGCATGTATACGCCTGAGGACTACGAAGCCAAGTACAAGGGTTGGGGGCATTCCACCTGGGAAAAGGGCTTTGAGCTGGCGAATTACGCGGGCGTGAAAAAGTACGTGGTATTCCACCATGATCCGAATCACACGGACGATTTCCTGGAGCGCTACGAAGCCCAAGTCCGGGAAAAATGCCGCGCCCAAAGCCCCAAGATGGACGTTCGCTTTGCGCGCGAAAAGATGGAAATCAGCTTATAGCAGGGTGTTGAAAAAGTCCGCGGGGGGTCGGCCGGCTCCGCGGCTCAACCCTTCCCTCGCAAGCGCTCCCACAGCCCCTTCAGAAAAGGCTCCGGCTTCCCTTTATCTTCCCCGCCCTCTTGGCCTTTGGCGTTTTCCTTCTCCTTGGCCTTCTCCATGCGCGACTGCCCCTGCTTCAGGCCATGCAGTTCCGGGCGGCAAAGCGGAATGGGCCGCGCGCCTTCACTGATGCGGAAATCCTGCGTGGTCGAATCGCAGAAGCCTTGCGCGATCCGGCCAGTCAACATGCAAATCCTCACGTCGGAGACCCCCCGGGGCCTGGGGAATTCCGCTTCGAAATCCTTCACCTTGATGCCGCGATGCAGGCCTATCATGATGTCCGCCCAAATCGGCATGGCGTCTTCCGTACCGGTATGGCCCTCCCCCAGCGAAGCATGATCGTCCGTGCCCACCCAGATCCCCACCGTATAGCGCTTGGTGAAACCGATATACCAGGCGTCCCGATAATCATTGCTGGTGCCGGTCTTGCCGCCGGAAGGATGGTAGAAACCGTCGGCCCAAACATCCGCGGCCGTCCCGCGTATGTTCACGTCCCGCAGCATGCCGCACAGGATCCAGGCGGCGGCCTCGCTCATGACGCGCTTGCGATCCGATTGCCCCAAGGGTAAGAGAGAGCCGTTGCGGTCCACGATGGCTTCCAGATACCGCGGCATCACCCGCTCGCCACCGCCCGGGAACACCGAAAAGGCGACCGTCATTTCCAAGGGGGAAGCGTCGCAAGCCCCCAATGCCATCGAGGGAACCGGCCGTAAAGGCCGGGAAATTCCGAAGCGGAGCGCATAGGCGGCCACGGAATCTAGTCCCGCGTCCAGGGCCACCCGGATGGCGGGGATATTGCGGGAACGGTAGAAAGCGCGTCGCATGGTCATAGTTCCTTCATATCCGAAATCAAGATTATGCGGCTGCCACTGCTTGGTGGAGTCATCCGGATCCGGCATGGCGAAAGGACGGTCCGCGACCAGGCTCCCCGGACTGGCGCCCTGATCCACGGAGGCAGCGTAAACGATGGGCTTGAACGCCGATCCGGGCGAGCGCGCCGCCATGGTGGCCCGGTTGTAGTTTGATTCCTTCCAGTCCAGCCCCCCGGAAAGCGCACGCACCGCGCCCGTACCGTTCTCGATCACCACCACCGCGCCCTGCGCCTTATGGTACCGTATGCGCTCCGGAAACCTGCGGGGTTCCAGGCTGTCCCTGCGCAAATACAGCGAGTCGAATCGGTAATAATACCTATCCCAATGCGCCAGGATTTCCTCCCGCGATTTCCGCAGCCGGGCGGGCATCCCCAAAGCGCCCATGGTGGCCTCGTTCATGCCGTACTGGATGTCCGCGAGATGCTCCGCCAGGCAGGAGTCGGCCAGATCCTGCGCATGCCTATCCAAGGTGGTATAAATGCGCGTGCCCGCGCTGTCCAGAAAGCTTTTCCCCCAGCGGCCCTCCAACTCCTTGCGCACCGTCTCTACGAAATAGCCCGCTTCATCCCCGGATAATTGCGGAAACTCCCGCATGCGCAGCCCGATGGGCGCGGCCAAAGCCTCCTGCATTTCAGGTTCCGAAATGGCTTCGATGCCACGCATGGCCCTGAGCACGATATTGCGCCGCCGCAGGGCGAGATCGGGATTGCGATCGGGCCGCAATAGTTCCGGCCTTTGCATCAGGCCGGCCAGCAAAGCTTGCTGCGGCAAAACCAAGGAGTCCAGGGGACGCGAGAAGTACCGCTCGGCGGCGGCGGCGAACCCGTAGGCCCCGGCGCCCAGATAAACCTGGTTGAGGTAGAACTCCAGGATTTCGTTCTTGGTGTAGGTATTCTCGATGCGCAATGCCAGCAGGATTTCCTTGAGCTTGCGTGAAAGGGAACGCTCCGGCCCCAGGAAAACCAGTTTGGCCAATTGCTGGGTCAAAGTGGATCCGCCCCTCATCCGCTTGCCGGACATGGCGGGCAGCATGGCCGCGGGGATGGCGGTGAGTTCGACTCCGCTATGCCGGAAAAAGCCTTGATCCTCGATGGCCAGCACGGCGTTGATCTGCCGCTCCGGAACATGCCGCAAGGGCGTCCAGATGCGCCTTTCGGAATAGAATTCGCGGATCAAGGTGGAATCCCGGGCATACATGCGCGTGATCAGGCTGGGGGCCAGCCGTTCCAGGCTTTCCATGGGCGGAAGGGCGAGCCAGAAAGCGCATATGAGAGCGCCGAAGAGGACGCATAAGACGGCGAAGAGGCATCCGATCCTGCGGAACCAAAAGCGGAAACGGCCATCGGCGAGTAGGGCTTTAAAGCGGGGTTTCAGAAAGTCTTTCTTACCCGGTTATCGGGCTTCTTTTCCTTCTCTTTGTCCTTATCGCCGTCCTTGGGCTTGGTCTTGTCCTTGCCCTCGACCGGGGTAACATCCACGGTACGCCGTTCCTTATGCTGGTTTGCCGTGAAGATATCGTCCCCGGACGCGCTCCGGTTATGCATTTCCTGGGAGCAGGGTTCGGTGGGCTCGTGGCCGGCGATGTAATAATCGCTGGTGGTCAGCTTGCAGAAGCT
>JBDSWM010000146.1:0-15392 GCA_039926685.1 Fibrobacteria bacterium
ATGGCTTTTTCCAACCCTCCCTTGAAGCTCAACTCTCCCCGCACATCCTTATTGGTGGTGGCCGCCAGGCGCATAAGCGGATCGAACTTGTAGGATATCTTGTCCGTTTCCGGCGCGGAGGAAAACAGGGAATGCTTGTCCTCCTTGCGCAAGTTGAAGGTGGTGGTGGAGGTCATGGAACGGAAAGTCTTGCGCAAGACCGGGATCTTGTTCGCGAAATCGTTGAAGGTGCCGGTAACGGTGAGATCCGGCCATACCACCGAGGTATCGCTGGGGGTAAGGGACCGGAAAAGGGTGTATTCCTTGGTGTATTTGATATTGAAGGACAGGCTCAAGTCCACCCACGGCACGGTAACGCCGGTACCGCCGTCCCAGCTGCGGCTGACGCTATGGCTGAAGGTATTGGTGGTCTTGATGTCGGGATCGGGAGCCATCAGGTAATCCATCCAACCCGGATTCGGTTCCCCCTCGAAAAGCTTGGTGAAAAGGGATGCGAAGTCGTCGTATACCCAGCCCAGCTGGTAGGCGTAGTAGGAAAGCCAATTGTTGTGCTCATCGAGATAGGCGTAGGTGAACGCTTCGTTATTGTATTTATGCCCCACCGAATAGGTGAGGTCGAAATTGCGCAACCGCCAATCTTCCATCCTCTTGCGGAAGCCTCCCAGTAAGCCCTTGCCGTCCCCGGAGGGGCCGATCAGGGCGGGCAGGCTCAAGGATCCGTTCAGCTTGATGTCGTGATCCGCGTTGGCGTCGAAATGCTCCTTGCTGGTGACTTCCGAGGTGTAGCGGTCTTTTACGGAATCCGCGCGCGTCTGGTGGAAACCGGAATTGAAATTCGCTCCCATGGTGAGCCAGGAAAAGATGTTGGGGTTGAAATCGGTATGGAAGCTCTGGGTGCGGTTCCGTTCCCGGTACAGGATGCCGAAATCCTCGCCATTATGGGCCGCATTCCGCTGGGGATCGTCCCAGGCGAACACCAGGTTGCTCGCCATGAATCCGCCGCCCGATCCGGTGCCGTCATCGCATTGTTCCGCCGCGCTCCGTCCCGCGTTCCCCTCTTGCCCGAAGAAGGTTTCGTCGAAGCACTCATGATCATTGTCGAAGGAACGATCCACCGCCAGGCGATACCCGAAATTGAAGAAGCTGAACAAGCGCCATTCCAAATCCACCCCATGGGTCAACTCCACCGTGTACAAGGCGGGTACCGTCACGGGCACATCGGTCGCAGTGCGAGGCTTGTTCACGGTTTCCGTGCGCACGAAGGAGAGATCGGCCACGGTCAGGTTGAGCTTGTCCGGATAGGGGGTGAAGTCCATGCCTGAAAGGAACCCCGGCATGTATTTCCATTTTTCCGAGAAGGAAAGCGGCTTGTACGCCTTATTGTCGAAAGGGGAGAGGCTGTACATCGCCTTGGTATTGTAATTGCGCGATTGGTTGCTGGAGAAGAACTCGTTGCGCTGCGAGGAAGAGTACGAGTACTGCAAATCCGGCCGCTCGAAGAAGATCTGGTTCATGCGGTTGGCGGAACGGTGCTCCTTCTTATAGGCGGCGGAGAACTTCTCTTCGAAAACCGTGGTCTGGTAGACGCGCGAATACTGGTTCTCCACGTCCTTGGCGCTGTCATCGGCATCCTTGATGGTGAGGTGATCATCGGCGATGTCGCGCACCAGATCCATGAAATCCGTGCCCCCGAGGCTCAAATCGGAGGTAGGCCGGGTGAAGGGCCGGGAAATGGACCCGTGGTATTGCAGGGCCAGGGGCATGCTGACGCCCCATTGATCGGGGAAGACCTTATTGGCCAGCACGCTGAGGTTGGTGTTGTAATCCAGGGTGGTCTGGGAATTGGCGGGCGTGGCCTTGGTCTCGCTCATGGTTGTGAACCCGCCATTGCGATAGGTGAGGTTTCCGGAGACGCTCACGAAATCGGAGAAGTCGAGCTGCAACTGGGTGCGCATGCTGCTGCCCAGGGAATGATCCACGCCTTCCAGGCGCAAATCGTTCACCCAGATCTCGCCGTTCTGCTGGGTCACGGCCGCGCCCGAGTCCACATAGACGACCAGGCTCATCCAGTCCACGCGCGCCAAGTTGGGATTGCCGACCACGCTCAGCGTGAGGGAAGAATCCTGCCGGCCTGAATGCCAGGCTTGGTGGCTCACGGGCCGGCTCGCCAGGGCCGCATAGCCGGGATCGTTCTTGAGGCTGGTCAAATCCCGCATGCGGATGTCGAACGAGTTCCGCTCCCATAGGGCCAACTGCCTGGGATCATAGGTCCCATTGGTGTCCATGTGGATGCGGATTTCGTAATAATCCTTGGAGTCGCGATTGCCCTGATCCTTGCCTATCCGCAATCCGAAGCTCACTTTGTTCTGCCTGGGATCGTAATCCGCCGTGCCGGGAACCGAATTCGAATCTGGATGGATCTCCATGCGGATGCGATCGTACATGGTCAGATCCTTGGGATCGCTGCCCAGCAGGCGGGTGGCGTGCACAACTTCCCCCCGGTGGAGGTTGTCGTACTTGAGCACCAGCGCGCGTTCGGGAAGGGGTTCATCGGTGCGGGTGTCGCGCTCATTGGCGACATTGGGGGATTGCGCGTAGCCTTTGACTTCCTGCTTGTTGATGACGCTCACCTTCAACCGGTTGCTGTCGGGTTGGCTGGGGGGAACGCGGATGGCGGAACTGTCGCCCAGATCGCCGGTGGCGAAGCGATCCGAATCGATTTCATAATTGCGGTTGCGATCCCCCTCTTCCCAATTGTTGCCCACGATGTTCAAGCGCGCCAGCTGCACCTGGGTGCTGGTCACGCGCGACGGCAGACGCCCCAACCACGCGCGCACTATCTTGACGTTGGAGAGGATCTGGGTTTCCGTCTCCCCTACCGTCGCTCCTATGCGGCTGCCGGTGCCGTACAGGGGGATCTGGTACTTACGCCAGCCATGATTCATCACCTCGCAATAATTGCGCGCTTCGCAGGCGCTGTCCAGGCGCATGGTGTAGCGCAGGTAGACGTTCTTCTGGTCCAGCACGCCGGATCGATCCAGATCCTCGGTATCATAGGAGTACCCCTGGGTTCCCTTGTTGTTGTTTTCGGTCCCGTTCACGGTATAGTTTTCTTCCGTTACGCCCTCGGGTTCCTTATAATCGTCCCGGCCCTTATCATCATTGAAGGCGCTCACGGGAGTGGCGTAACAGGTGGGCTTGCACTCCCAACGCACGGCCCTTTCCAGCGGTCCGCTGGGGACGCCGTCCAGGCCATAGTCGGTATTGTTGATGATATCGCCAGCCTGCACGTCGATCTCGGACTCCGTCACGCCATCGGGCTTCCCGTTGTTCTTGCCGGGAATGGAGATGTCCTCGGAGATCTGGCCGAGGTCCACGCTCAGCACCCCCTCATTCCCGAAAACCACCACTTCCAAGGTGCGCTTGCGGCTTTGGTTGAAAAGGCCGGGGCTCAGGGCGCGCATGACGCCGCCCCAGGAATGGCCGTCCAGGTTGTCGTTGGGCTGCAGGGTCATTTGCAGCAAAGTCTGCTCCCGGCTGTCGGTATAGCCGTTGCCCGTGCTACCGTAGATGGTCGAGTACTGCGCTTTGCGGCTGGAGTGCCAGATGAATTCGCCTTGATGGCGGTAGTCCAGGGTCTCGTCCGGTTTGCCGTTGCCGTCGAAGCCCGGCGGTGAGGCTTTGAACCAGCTGTACAAGGTCATGGGCATGGAGAGGTTGTTTTCGCTGTTCTCGAAATTGTCCAGGTAAGCGCTTCCCTTGGGATTGGGATTATAGCTGCTTTGCGCCACTTCGAATTCGAAATTGACCTTGGACGGCGCTTCCGTCTGGACGAAAGGGAACAGATTCGCCGCGCTGGTCATCCATTTGGGGTTGCCCGCCAGGCGCGCGTTGAAGCCCCACAGGAATTGGTTGAAAGGTTCACGTCCCAATTCCGGCCGTTCCGCCGTGGTGCTCTGGCTCTTGTACAGCAAGGTGGCGCCCAGCAAACTCTCGTCCGAAATCCCGTCCAGCTTGTATTCCAGGCGCGTGCCCAGCAGGATTTTATCCTGGATCTGGAAAGGCGGATTGCACTCGTAACTGACGTCGATATCCGCGTTGGGATCCTTGGCGCGCGGCGAAAGCAAGGTGATCTGCCCGGTCTCGTAGAGCACTTCATAATCCACGCCCCGCACCAGCACGGTGGATCCGTTCAACACCAGCTTTTCGGTGTCCTTCTCGATATCGATGCAGGAGGATCCGCTCACCGACTGGGACGTCTCCTTGACGTCGAAGGTGGACTTGCGCTGCTTGCCGGTGATGACGAACTTGTACACCGTGGAGCCGCTTAGCACCTCGTCCACGTTGTCGTCGTAGATTCGGGTTTCCGGATTCACGCGCTTCATGGGCGTGATGCAATTCTGGGCGTCGTCGGCCTGGCTTATGCCGCCCAGGCAGGGCAGCACCATGTAGCCCTGATCCAGGTTGAACAAGGTAGGATTGTCTATATCCACCTGGCCGGGTTTGTCCTGCTTCTCCAGGCCCAGCCTCCGGATATAGGTGATGGAATCCTCCGGGCCGCCCGGCCCCCGTTCCAGGCTATCCGAATTCTTCACCATCTTGATGCGGAAGCTTTCCTTGTCCTGCTTGGAGATGCGGTTGATGGCGTAAACGTTCCGCCACATCAGCTGATCCAACTCGGGCACGCCGATGGCGGAGCGGGAATGGATGAGAATCCGCCTGCGGTCGTCGCTGGCCGGCTTGATGACATCCCCGGTCCAGCGCACGGCGATGGACATGTTGCGGTTTCCGCTGGGTACGGTGAGCATGCGCATGCGCTCATCGTAATAGTAGTCGCTGGTTTTCATCTGCATCCAGCGCCCTCGCTCGCATCGCTCCAGGATCGGGGAGCCGTCGCGATTGTAAGGACAAGCCACGGCCGTGTCCTTCAGGTTGGGTTGCTCGTTGCCGGTCAGGAGCTGGTAGACCTGAATCGGCATGCGGCCCTGGCCGCCGTTGAGATAGAGCTGGCTGGGTCCCCAATTGGTGGAAACCTTGTAACTGTCATAGTCGGAAAGCAGCAGGAAGAAGTGCTTGTGCAAATCGATGTCCCTGTCCTCGCGCGCCACGTCGGTGATCACGGTTCCCACGCCCAGTTTCTGGCGCTCCTGGGATCCGCCTTCCTGGGAAGCGATGGTGGTGACCTCCAAACCGCCGAACTTCATGCGCATCTTGAGGCCGAACAGGCCTTTGTGGCTTTCCGTATACCCGGTCAAGCTGGTTCCCGTCAATGCCAGGGAGGTGTTGCCGGCCTCTATTTCCTGGATTATGTCGTCCTCCAGCTCGTCCCCTTCCCCCTTGTAGGTGATTTTGAGCTGCTCTTTGAGGTTGGTGCCGAAGCCTTCCTCGCTGTTGATCTCGATGTTGATGAGGCGGCCTATGGATCCTTTCACGGAGAAGGCGGGCTGCTGATCCATGTGCAGGCTGGGGAAAAAGGTGTCTCCGCCGTTGGGCGCGCCGTTCCCGGAAAGGCGCGTGCCTTCCACCACCAGCTTGTAGGAACCGTTGATGCGCAAGCGCGGCTTGTCCACGCCGATGCGCTTCATCCAATCCGGAACGTTCACGGGCAGCACGATATCCAGCATGCCTGGGCCGCCGGCCTGGGAAGCGTCCTCCTTGCCGATGAACTGGCTCAGCCATAGCCGGCGCAAGGCCAGATCGCTCATGTCCACGGAATAGGCATTGAGCTCGCGATAGTAGGATTGCCACAGGGGCGTGGTGTCCTGGGAACCCGGGCGCGCCTCGGCGGGCGGTAGGCCCACGTAGCGGATGATTTCCACCTCGCGCGTTTCGAAATTGACGTTGTGCTTGCGTTTCAGGTAGGTGCTGTTGACCTGCAGCATGCCGCGGCCGCCCGTGCTTTCCACGCCTTTTTGCGGCAGCAATTCATCCAGCGGTTGGGCCGCATCGGGGACGTTCAGATAATTCTCTTTTTCGATGTAGATGGCGTCGCCGGGAACCGTTCCCATGATCAGGCAGAACAGGGTGGAAAACAGGCGCCGGTAACCGCGGAAATCCGGGCGGTCGCGGAACGGTTTCGGGCGCTGGCGGGTCTTACTTACGCGCGCGCCGGAAGAATGGGAATGACATTCAGGCACGGAAATGCGCTCCACCCTCCGATTGCGGATATGGCTGGCGACTAAGCGTGGCGGCGGGCGCCTGGCCTTCGAAACCGTGCATGAAATTCCTCGTGAACCCCACCGTGATTTCCGTAAAACTCATGGGGAGTTCCCGGGGCGGACGGATTCGTCGCCGGACATTTCGCCGACGGCCGGATTATTATACGAAAAAGGCCGGTTCAAACCTGTTTGGGCCGCAACTTTTTTTTGCTCCAAGCGATTGATATTGCTGGGAGTAACGCATGCTTTTACTAGCTTTGCTCCCCCTGGCGGCCGCCGGCCGCACGCCCTCCCGCTTAAGACCGGAACCCCCTCGGAAACACCACCACAGCATGCGAAGACCAGAACCCGAAGACGACGACCGGAAAAGAAGCTGGAAATTCGGCCAGAACTTCCTCATCGATGAAACCGTGATCCGCAAGATCGCCGAGGATGTGGCGCCCCGCAAAAGCGACTGGGTGATCGAAATCGGGCCTGGCGCCGGCTCCATCACCCGCAGGCTGCTGCCCGAATGCGCCAAGGTCACCGCCCTGGAAATCGATTCGAAATGGGTGGAGCATTTGCGCGGCAAAACCGACTGGGGAAACCTGGAAGTCATCCAGGCCGACGCCACCCGGGTGGATGTGGAAGCCTTGCTGGCCGCGGATCCGTCCAAGCGGCCCATCGTGGTGGGCAACCTGCCCTATAACCGCGCCGCGCCCATCCTGTTCCGCTTCCTGCCGTTCATCCAGCGCTTCCAGGCCATGAACATCATGGTCCAATACGAAGTGGGCAAGCGCATCTGCGCCAAGCCGCATTCACGCAATTTCGGCTTCCTGTCCGTGTTCATCCAGAACTATGCCGAAGCCGAATTGCTCCAGAAAATCGGGCAGGACGCGTTCCGGCCGCGCCCCAAGGTGCTTTCCGCCACCGTGCGGCTGACTCCCCTGGCGAAGCCCAAGACCACCGATCCGCTCTTCCTCCGCTTCGTGGAAATCGCCTTTTCGCAAAAGCGCAAGAAGCTATCGAACTCGCTGCTTTCCTTCTACCGTAAGGACAAGGTGACGGAAGTGCTCCTGGCCCTGGGAGCGGCCGCCGCGCAAGACGGAACGGGCGATGAGGGCGAAGCCGTGCGCCCGGTGGGAGAGGATTCCCGCGCCGAGGATCTGTCGGTGGATCAATTTGTGGAAGCCTTCCGGCTGCTGGGTCCGCCCCCGGGCGTGCTTGCCCGCGCGGGACAAGGTATCGCGATTCCGGATGACCTGATCGGTGACAGCCCCGACGCAGGCGAAGAGGAAGAAGAGTAAGCCTGAATGGGGAGTCCCGGAATCAGTTCCGGGACCGTTTGTACGCGGATGGCGTTCGCTTCTGGGACCGGTCCCGGCGCGGCGGGCGCATCTTACCGCCGTTTGGGAGGGTGCCGGAACCGGTCCTGGAAGCGACGGATATCAGGCCAGAGCCGGCCGAGGGGATCGGATATAGGCTTTGACGGCGTTTTTCCGTTCGGTCTGACCCGCGAGCTCCCTGCGGATCCCGGCCATCTTGGCCTGCATTTGCCGGATCATCTGATGGTCCACCGCCTGGATGCGGGCGCCCACGTCCAAGAGCAGGTTGCGCTTCTCTTCCACCAAAGCGGCTTCATTGGAAGGGATCAGCCTTTCGGCCCGGAACGCCTTCAACAACTCCGCCAGTTCCTTGGACCCCTTATCGGTATGGTCCAGAACCTTTTGCCTGGCTTCCAGCACGCGCCGGGTCTTGTCCTCGTCCTCGGGCTTGATGCGTTGGGTCAGGTCCACGGCCATCTGGTACAGTCCGTAGAGCATGTCCAGTTCCGCTACGATTTTCTGGGTCAAGGGATGCATGTTTTCCTTATCGGGATCGGGATGCCAGGGACTTAGGATACCAGGGATAATTGGGCCGAGGCCTTATCGGACAGCGATCCGTGATCTTCGCGGCGCACGTTCTCGATGGCCACCAGCCAGGCTTCGCGCAGCATGCTCATCATGCCGGCCACCTCGCGCAGGCACTGCACGGAGCGGTCCTTGATGGCCTGGGTCAAGTGCCGCGAATAGAACTCATAGAGGCGGAAGAGGTTCTTGGCGATCTCGCCCCCCTTTTCCATGTCCAGCGCGCACATCAGCTCAGTCAGGCCGTTCTGGACGCGCTGCACGGCGCGCACCATGGGTTCGAAACGCACCCCGGCAAGTTCTTCTTCCGCCTTCTTCGTCCACTTGATGCAGTGGTCGTAGATCATGATCACCAGCTTGCCCCTGTCGGCCGTGGTGATCGCGGCGGTTCTATAACTTTGATGCGCGTAGGACATCGTTACCCCTTATTTCCTTACTTGACCGGAGAATGCGGCGCTTTGAGATTGCAGCTTGGCGATGGACAGCTCCAGGTTGGCGAACTGCTTGGTAAGCTGCGCCTTGACGGACGCCACGTGGGCTTCCAACTGTGTGATCCTGGTGTCCTCGTCCTTGATTTGATCGTTGTAGCTCTTGATGGTGGTGCTGACAAAGCCGTCCACGAAATTGTTGATCTTGTCGTAGAAATCCTTGATTTGGCCGGCCACGCCGCGGACGAACACCACCTTGCCGACACCGCTGCCGGTGGCCGCCTGGACCGCCATTCCCTTGGAATCGCCGTTGTCCGAGTTCATCAAATCACCGTCGCCGGAGATGGAGGCCGCCAAGTAGCTGGCGCCCGTCCCCTTGTCGGTATCGAACATGCCCGTGGCCGGATTGATATCGTAGACGCCCGTCTTGGTGTCCTTGCCGTAAGTGCCGAAGGTGTGCGCGGAGTTGGTCATGTACCCGTTGGTAACGAATACGCGCTTCACGCCTTCGAAGTCCTGGTCCAGCGCCGTGTTGAAGGTGGTCTCGTTGATGACGAGGAAACCGGTCTTCTGTTCGGAGGTGATGCCCATGGAGGCCAGGCTGGAGTACTTGCTCAGGCTATTGTCGGTAAGCTCGGAGATTTTGCTCGTCATCATCCCCTGGATCTGGGCCTTCAACCCCAGGATGGACGAATCCCCGGCGAACGGGCCTTTGACTATGGTGGTTTTTTTGCTGCTGGCCGAGGTATTGGCGCTGGTTTCCTGCTTCACCTCGATCTTGGATTTCTCGTCCAGGAACTTGAGAAGCTGGTTGTAGCTGTCCAGGTAGGTCTGGACCTTCTTCTTGATACCTTCCTTGTCGTAATCCAGGGTGAGCTTGACGTTCTGGGTGGTATCGACCTTCTTCAGTTCGAAAACCGTGCCGGCCACGAGGCTGTTGTCTTTATTGGTCTGCGACGACACCGACATGTCGTTCATCAGGTAGAAAGCCTTCTTCCCGTCCGCGATCACGTTCTTGAACCCCGAACGCACCTTGCTCGCGCCCACGCCCAACAGCGATCCGGAAGCGTCCGCATCGTTGAAGCTTAGGGTCATGGCCATGTTGGTGGTGCCCAGCGTCTTGTCGGTCACGACGATTTCGCCGGAAGCGTTGAGGGTCACGTCCACGGCGCTGGAGCCCCCGAAGGCGGTTTCCACCGCCGAGATCAGGTCGCTCAACTTATTGGCGAGGGGGTCGGCTATGTTGAATACGGCTGCCACCGCCGTGCCGTCCGCTTTGGTGCCGGCGATGTTGATCTTATCGTTGGCGCTAATGGCGCTGGAGGCACCGATGCTGTTGAACAAGCTTGAAAAGGTGGAAGCGGAGGTCGCGGGGCCGCCCGCGGCCAGGCGGAAATCGAAATCCGTGCGGATGGATTCGCGAGCCGAAACCCCCACCGCGGCTTCCTGCAGCAGATCCAGTCCGTTGGAGAGCAAGCCCTGGCCCGACAGCGGTTCCATGGTGAAGGCGCGCGAGCCTTCGTCCGTGGCCGTGAGCATCAAACGATAATCATTGCTGCCCATCTGGATGACGGAAGCGGTGGCGCCGGTGCCCTTGGTACGGTTGATCTTGGCGGCGATGTCCTTGAGGGTGTCGGTGCCGGATATATCCACCTGCACATTGGCCACCGTGGGGTCCGCCTTCAAAGCCGCGGCCGAAACCGAAACGTTGAAGCTGCCGGTAAAGCCCAGGGATGTGTTGGAAGCGGCGAAGGATTTCGAGGCGACCTTGAGCGAGCTAGCCAGCCCCATCACCTTCACGTCGTAATTGCCTTGGGTGGCGCTATCTTCGCCCGTGATTTTGACCACGCTTTCATCCGAAGAACTGGCGGAGAAAACATTGAATACGGAAGTCTTGTCCATCGCCTGGGCTTGCGTGTAGAAGTCGGAAAGCTTGGTTTTCAAATCGTTGAAGGTGGCCAGCTTCAGCTCTACGCCGGACTTTTTGTCCTCTTCGCGGGTGACCCGCCGCGTTTCGATGGCGATCAGTCCGTTGATGATAGAGGTGGTGTCGAGCCCGGAAGCCAAACCGCCAACTTGTAATCCGTCCGCCATGGATCCCCCATCAACTTCTACCGTGTATCCATTAGGGTTATCGACAGAAGAAGGCTAGGGCTTTAACCACAATCACCCCAATAATAAGGCCTTATTTTCCATGACCGTCATTTTTAATGACAAAAGAATGTCTGATTTCGGCGGAGTTTGCAGAAAATACGGGTTTTGGGGGTGAAATTTCTCTATGAAATCTCCAAAAAAGCTTTACTTTGACAATAAATGTGACGATAATTAGACCTAAGTCACCGAGTTTGACTTTCGTAGAAAATGTTGGAAAAATCCTTTACAAATTCGATTGAAAATAGCACCGACCCACTGGAACAGGTATTGCTAACGGTAAACTCGAACCCACCACTACAAGGACAGGTAAATGACCTTTGACACCACCGATGAGACATTGAAGCGTTATCTGGAAGACATCCGGAAAACCAGCCCCATCGACCGCAAAGATGAGCACCTGCTCTTCAAACTCTGCCGCGAAGGCAACCGCGCCGCCCGCGAAAAGCTGGTGAGCGCCAATATGCGCTTCGTCCTTAAAGTAGCCCTCCAATATCGCGGTTGCCCGATTCCCCTTCCTGACCTGGTCAGCGAAGGCGCCATGGGCCTTATCCGCGCCATCGAAAGCTTCGACCATTCCCGCGGCCTCAAGTTCATCTCGTACGCCGTATGGTGGATCAAGGCTTATATCACCCGCGCCATCAACGAACAGGGCTCCCTGATCCGTTTGCCGGCCAACCAGCATCTCCGCGTCCGCAAGGCCTTGAAGGAAAAGTCCAAGGGCAAGGAGCTCAGCGACGATATCCGCGAGCTGATTCAGCTGGGCGAAGCCGGGATCTCCTTCGACGCCCCCTTGAAAACCGATACCAAGACCACCTATCAGGAAGTCTTGCCGGATGACAAGGCCGTCAATCCCGAAGCGGAAGCGGAAATCCAGGCCGTTGAGCATCTGGCCAAGGATCTCCTGTCTGAACTCCCCGAGCGCGAAGCCCAGGTCATCAAAGGCCTGTTCGGCATCAACCACGAGGCGCCGCAAACCCTCCGCGAGGTGGGCGAGACCCTGAATATCTCCCATGAGCGCGTCCGTCAGCTCCGCGATCAGGCCTTGCGCCGCATCCGGAAGAACAAGAACAAGGAAGTGCTCCGTGAGAAGTATGAGGGTTATCTTCAGGCCTTGGCCAACTGAACTGCAGCAACCGGCCGACCAGGCCGATTAGTCATAATGGAAAAGCCCGGGGAAACCCGGGCTTTTCTTTTTGCGGTCGATTTTAAGGTTCAGGCGGCCAGGCGTTTTTTTAGGATTATCCTGTACTGGAAGATTTAGAATTCGATTCAAGCTGGAAGAGGCAGGGGATGAATACGTGGTAATCTAGAGCGATAAGTTTGATGCCTTGGGCCGGGAGACGGCATGAAGATACTGGGTGTTATCCTGTGGGTGGGCTTGGGGACGGCCTGCATGTTCGAATCCGAAAACCGGCGGGCTCCCACGGGACAAGAACGTTTCCAATACGTCGGCGAGGCGCGATTTTCCGCGCCCGGCGCCTATTCGGTCGCGCTGGTCGTGGACTCCAAAGGGACGGCCTATACCGCGTTCACCGATGCATCCGATTCCGAACGGGTCGTGGTAATGAGATATTCCCCCTCCTCGGGAAGGTGGGAAACGACCGGGGGCGATGGTCTATCTTTGGGACCGGTCTACATGCTGGACATGGCCATGGACAAGGAGGGAATACCGTACCTGGCATTCAAAGGGTGCGCCTTGGATCCAAGCAGGCGACTCCGACCGGAGTCCTTGAATTCGCCCTAGCCATGGGTCCGGGCCAGGGCTGGCTTCCGGTCGGTGAGCTCGGCTTTTCACGGGACCGGGCCGGCAGCCCCGTCATCACGGTCGACCCGGGCGGAAGGCCTTACCTCGCCTACATCGACGGTTTCCCGGACACCTTTCCGATTACGGTACAGCGATTCGATTCGATTCGGGAACCTGGAAGCCACTCGGCGTAGAAGGGTTTTCGGCCCGCGAGCCCGCGTCCCTGAATCTGGCCATCAATCCCGATGGGGTACCTTATGTCGCCTTTGGCAATTATGATAAGGGGAACGTTGTCAGTATACTGCGATGGGATAGTACGGCGGGAGAATGGCAGGATGTGGGCGGACCGAGTCTGCCCGCGGCAATAAGCGAGGCGGTGGCGTTAACCATGGGTCCCAATGGGAAACCCTTGATCGCCTTCCTCGCGAAGGAAGACCGCCGCCTCTCGGTCATGCGTCTTTCGGAATAAAGGGGTCGCGGAGAGGCAAATCGGATATTATCCAATCACCTATCCACCCTCCAGGACCTTCGGGCTTACAGGGCGATCCGGTATAGATCGGCATACTTGCCCTTAAGGTAGGCCAGGAAAGGCGCGGCGGAGGTTTTGCTTCCGGTGACCTTTTCCATCAAGGCGTCCCCATCGTAGCGGCGGCCCGTTTCGTGGACTTGAGCGTTGAGCCATTGTTTCAAGCCTCCGAAGCGTCCCGCGCGGATATCGGTCTGGAGATCGGGCAGGGCTTTTTGTGCCGCTCCGTATAATTGCGCCGCCCGCAGGTTACCCAGGGTATAGGTGGGGAAATACCCGAGCAGGCCGCAGCTCCAATGCACATCCTGCATGTATCCCTGGGAGGGCCGGTCGGGAACCACGCCGAGATTGCGGCGCATGCCTTCATTCCAAGCGGTTTCCAGGCCGGCCGGCTCCAGCTCCCCACCGAACAGGGCCGTCTCCAATTCGAAACGGAGCACGATATGCAGGTTGTAAGTCACCTCGTCGGCTTCGACGCGGATCAGGGAAGGCTGCACGCGATTGATGGCTATCAGGAACCCGTTCATATCCAGGGGGCCCAATTGGGCGGGAAAGATCCGTTGCAAGTCGGGATAATAGCGGCTCCAGAAATCCCGCGAGCGGCCGACCTGGTTCTCCCACAGGCGCGACTGGGATTCGTGCACCCCCAAGGACACCGCCTCCGCCATGGGAGTGCCGTAATAGCGCGGCTGGAAACCCTGCTCGTAGATACCGTGGCCGCCCTCGTGCAAGGTGCTGAACAGGGCGGACATCAAATCGGTCTCGCTATAACGCGTGGTGAGCCTTACATCCTGCGGATGCAGGCCCTCCGTGAACGGATGCGCCGATTCATCCAATCGTCCCGCTTCCAGATCGAAACCCATCGCTTCCAGGATCTTGCTGTTGAAACCGCGCTGATCGGCGACGGGGAAAACCTTGCCCTCCAGCGCCGGTTTCGCATCGCCTTGCGCTTGCAACAGCTTGCCCAATAGCGGCACCAGTTGCGCTTTGAGATCGTTCAGGAGCGGACGCAGGTAAGAGGCGCGGGCCCCGGGCTCGTAGTTCTCCAGCAAGGCATCGTATGGGGTTTCCGCATAACCCAGGCATTCGGCTTCCCGGCGGCGGAGCCCGATCACTTTTTCCAGCCAGGGATTGAAGGCGGCCGTGTCGTTCTTGGGACGGGCCTCCGCCCAGGCGCGCTGAGCCAGGGAAACGGTTTCGGCGATTTCCGCGGCCAGGGCCTCGGGCACCTTCACGGCCTTGTCGCGATCGCGGCCGAGCTCGCGCACGATGGCGCGTTCTTCCGGGGAAAGGCCCTCCGCGGCCGCGCATTCCGCCAGCGCCGCCGCCAGGCGCGGATCGGAAAAGCGCTGGTGCATAACCCGCGAAAGCGAGGCCATGGCCCGCGCCCGCCCCGCCCCGCCTTTGGGGGGCATCATGGTTTCCTGATCCCAGGATAGCACGCCCCCGGCGGAGCGCAGGGCGTAAAGGTCGCGGCTGAATTCGAGCAGGGATTGAAGCGCTTGGTTCATAAGCAACACCTCGGGAACGGGCCGGAAAGGATAGGATCGCAAAAGATAAGAAGATAAGCCGTTCCGGGGCCAGGTCAGGGCGCACCCTAATCAGGCGGCAAGGAGCGGAGGACAGGGAAACCGGCGACGATAAGGTTAAGGCCGCCACTGAAGCCGCAGCATCCCGGAAACATTGATTCCGCCCGGTACATACCCGTCCATTCCACGCTTTTTATATTTTGCGTAGCTCCTCAATCCGGGACGGGAATCCATGCAGGGCTTCAAACTCGCGCTCATCCAGACGAAAGGCAATTGCCTGCTGCCGGATCGATTCGCCAAAATGCAGGAGCGTATCCTCCAGGCAGCCGCGCAAGGGGCTCAGGTGGTAGTCCTGCCGGAGCTGGTCTTCCACGATTATTTCTGCATAGAGGAAGATCAACGCCACTTCGATCTGGCCCAGGGCCTGGACGATCCGACCCTGGAAGCCTTGTCCGTGTTGGCCCGGGAGCGCGCCATCGTAATCGTGGTTCCCATCTTCGAGAAGCGGGCCCCGGGCCTGTACCATAATTCAGCCATCATCTTCGATGCCGACGGCAGCCGCGCGGGACTGTACCGCAAGATGCATATCCCCGATGACCCAGGATTCTTCGAGAAATATTATTTCACCCCCGGCGATCTCGGATTCCAGGCCATCCAGACGCGCTACGGCCGCATCGGCGTGCTTATCTGCTGGGACCAATGGTTCCCCGAAGGCGCGCGCCTCACCGCCATGCAGGGCTGCGATCTGCTGGTCTATCCCACCGCCATCGGCTTCGACGATCGGGAGACCGAAGGTCTGGGCGCCGCGGAAGCGAAGGCGCTCAACGCCAAATGGCTGGATGCATGGGTCACCATCCAACGTAGCCACGCCATCGCCAACGGCGTCTACGTGGCCGCCGTCAATCGCGTGGGCCAGGAAGGCCATCTGCGTTTCTGGGGCAATTCCTTCGTTTGCGATCCGGGCGGG
>JBDSWM010000147.1:0-6113 GCA_039926685.1 Fibrobacteria bacterium
CAACCCCATGGTGTAGTTGCCGGCATTCTCGTCATCCCCGCCGCCGAAATTCCCGCCGCCCTTGGCAAGAGCCTTGCCGGGCCCCTTGCCGGATCCGGGGCCTTTGCCTGAGCTTCCTTTGGGGCGGTAGAATCCAGGAGGGGTGGCAGCCTTCCCGGGCGCGCGTTTGCCCTCGTATTCGGTGCGAAGTTGGCGCGGCTCCTGGGAAGAGACGCCCAGCACTTGGCCCCCCACGGGTTTCATGGTGGTGGAATCGGAAGCCGAAGCGGAGCGCTCCACCATCCTGAGCTTGGGTCCGCTGACGCCGAGGCTGATCACCTCCTCGGTTCGCAGGGCATGCTCGGCTATCTGGGTGCCGTTGATGAAGGTGCCATTGGTGCTGCCGAGATCGCGCAGCATGAGAGTCTCTCCGCGCTTCTCGATGACGGCATGCTTGCCTGAGACCAGGGTTCCGTCCGGTCCGGAGAAGACGATGGTATTGTCGGGATTTCGGCCCAAGCTGACCCCGTTGGCGATGCGGATTTTGCGGCCGACCTGGACCCCGGAAATGATTTGCAGGAAATAGTCAGCCACCCGTTACGCATCCTCCCAAGCGGTCAGTAAGGGAAACGCGGCGGTGCTGCGATTGCGCGCGCCGTTCACCCTATTGATGCGCTTGGCGCTCAACCCGTCCAATTGGGCCAGGTCGAGCAGGCGATCGGTGGCGCGGGCTTGGCCTTTTTCCGTGATCACATCCTGGTCCTCAAGCACCAGGGAACGATGCAGGTAATGGTCCACGGTTTCCTTGGATTCGACCAAGCCTTCCAAGAAGGCCAAGGCAGCGGGGCGGAATACGCAATTCTCCCCTTCGACGAGCGAGGCCACTCCACCGGCAAAGAAATAGGTCCTCTTGCGTGGGGCGCAATCGGCCAAAGCCTCGAGAACCTCTCCGGTCGGCAAATCTTCGCCGGGCAACTGCACCAACAGCGGACAGCCCAGTTGCGCGGCCAAGGATCCGATCCGGCGCAGAAATGCGCCATCGCGCTCCAGCGGATCCAAAAGGACCATGGCTACGGCAAAGTCCGCGCCCTCGTCGGCATTTTCGCCCAGCAGTTCCGCAGCGGGGTTTTCCGGAACCTCGGACCATAGATGCACGGTTTGGCGATCGCGGCTCTTGGTCGCCTTCGCCAATCGCTGCAGTCCGGCCATGAAGCCCAATGCCTCCGCCAAGGCGCCGTGACGCAACAAACTGCCGCGCAGAGCTTGCAGGGTGTGCGCCAGTTCGAGATGCAACTGGCGGGCCGCGCCGTCCCGTAAGGTGAAGCCGGTGCTGTCGCGGCCGACCTCTTCCAGGAACTTGCCGAGGCTCGGGCTCAGCTTGGACCCACCGGAAGCCTCAGGGTCCAACATCCCCAATAGTTTATCGATATCGGAGCTCAGGCCGGGAGCCGGGGATTTCGGAGCGGGTCGCGAAGATGTCTCCGCATGATCGAACAAACCGTTCACGATTTCATTGCGCCAAGCGGCGGGGATGGAAATCCGGTTCAGCGCTTCGATAAAGTCGGGGAAGGCGGCTTTGCGTTCGGCCACGCGCCCGACCAGTTCCCGCAGGCTTTCCAGATGCGCGAACAGGGGCTGTTCCTTCAAGGCAGAATCCAAATGCAGAACGTTGCGGCCCTGGAAAACCATCTCCCCTTCGGCCCCGGAAGGGAAGAAGTTCGGCATCTCCGGCAAAGGCACTTTGGACGCAAGGCGGAACCGATTGCGCAAATCGTCCAGGTACCCATTGTGGAACCGTATGGGGGCAGGCTGGGACCAGGCGTTTTTCAACAGGATCACATAGTGGGGATTTCCCTGCGAGGGCCGCCGCGATGGTGACGCTTGGGATCCGGACTGGGACTGTCCGTCTCGGTTTCCCGCTGCGTCTTTGCCTATCGATACATTGAAGTCGCCTATTCCACCTGCCATATCCGCAAATATAATTCGTCCTAAGGGTTCCGCACTCCACCCGGTTTCGTAAATTAACGCAATGCTATAATCCCTGGGAGAGACTGAGGTTTCCTCATCTATGGCGCTTCGATACCGGTTTCGTTCCGACTGCATTCCATCCGGCTACCGCATGCGGTTGACGGCTTTATGCGCTTTGGGTTTATCGCTTACGGGCATGTTGGGATGCGCCGGATTACATCTCCCCGGGACCGGGGCGGAAGCCCAAATCGACTCCACCGTCTTTCATGTGCCCGCTTCCGTCGCCGCGAAAAGCGAATCCTCCCGTTTCTTCCAGGAATACCAAAGCGGGACCGGTTGGAATCTCAGCGCGATTAAACCCGCTTGGATCGAGGTGCCCCCGGAAAGGACGGAACAAGGAATTCCCGTGCGCACTTTGGTCCGGAACGAGGATCGGAAAGTGAAGATTTCCCTTTTCGAAACCACCCTTCCCACCGACCGATCCATGACCCGGCAAACCACCGCCGCGCTCGCCTACCTGTTCAAAGCCGATCCTGATTCCGCTTCCGGAAATACGGAGCCGCCCCGGTCGCGTATTACTCTGTTCAAATCCCCGCAAGACACCCTTAAGCAATGGGGTTTGCTGATGCGAGCGGACAGCGCCGTGCTGTTCGTGAACGTGGAATCGAAATCCCCCCTATCGCCGGACCGGATCGGCGAACTCCCCGATATCCGTCTTGACTTCCGGCCCCGGCAGCTGGGCACCGTGCCGGATTCCAGCCTGCGCACCTTCCGCGGCGCCATCGAAAACACCTTGGGCCTGAAGGCGGTGGAGGATTCCAATTGGACGGCGGCGATGAAGCATTTCCAGGCCGCTTTGCAGCATGATTCCGTCAATGCCGGCTATTTGCTGAACTGCGCCGCCATGTTCCAGGTGAACAAGGAAAACCTTCTTGGTCTGGCGTTCCTTTCCAAATATCCCGCATTGCTGACCGCGTCCGGGGACTTGTCAGGCACCATGGGAGCCATGTTCGAAGAACTGGGCAAATACCAGGAAGCCAAGGAATGGGCATTGAAGGCTTTGGAACTGGATCCCGAAAACGTGGAATGGCTGATCAATCTTTCCGACGCCTTGTGGGGATTGGGCGAGCGTGTGCATTCCAAGAACGTGCTGTTGCGGCGCTACGCGGAAAAGCCCGGTTTCCGCCTCTCGGTTTACCTGGCCTCGACTTATCTGGGGCTAGAGGAATATGAAAACGCCCGCCAGGTGCTCGTGCGGACCCATGCGGACACCCTCCCCACGGAACGATCGGTGGAATATTACCTGCGGGCTCTGACGGGATTGAAGGATTATGAAGGCGCGCTGGAATACGTGCGCGGCCTGGGGGACGGATTCCCGGCCACCTCGAATAATTTCCTATTCAAGGGTTTATGCGAGTTCAACCTGAAGCTGTACCGGCTGGCGGGACAATCGGCCAAAGCATCCCTGGATTTGGACGGTTCCAACCGGGAAGCCCAGCAGTTGGCGACGCAGGTGGCCGCCCTGGTCGGCAATCGCAGCAACCTCATCCTGAGGACGCCGATAACGCCCCTCAAGACCAAGGGCTCTCTTGAGGGGGCCATGGCCCTATTGCGGAAGCCGGACAACCTGAACCTGGCCAGCCAATATCCCATCACCCTCATCTCCCAGGATATCGTCTATTCCTGGGCGCCTAAAACCCGCTGGAAGAAAACCCGCCATCAGTTCTTCCATATCCGCGATGCCAAAAAGCTCGTGCGCTTCTCCGAGCTCACTTATGAACTGAACCCCGGGTATTCGCGCTATTTCGTGAACACCTTCCGGCTATTCGATGCCAACGGCAAGGTGCTGGAGGATGAAAAGGTCGGCGACTTCTATGTGACCAAAAGCCACAACACCACCTTGCATCCGGAAAACCTCCTGGTGCATTTGCCCATCAAATCCCGGCCGGGCGCGCAATACCTGGAAATCGTGACCACGGAAGAGGCCCAGCTGCCGGTTTCGGAATTCCCCTACCTGCGCTATGACCACGCCTTCCCCTTCCCCATTCTCGCTTGCACATATGAAATCATGCACCCTCCCAAGCACCTGCTGGTGAATATATACGGCGACGCCAAGCTGGACAGCCTGCCGGATCGGTTGGTGGTCCGCATGGAAGAGCCGGCCGCTCCCTTTGAAGAGAGTTACCGCCCATACAACGATGAGGTGGGCACCGGATTTTCCGCGACGCCCTTCATCACCTGGCGGGAGGTGGGCCGCAATTACCAGGCGTTCCTGGAGAAATCCGGGATCGATTTCGATTCCGTGCCCGTGCCCGTGCAGGAACGGGCCTCGGAAGCCATTTCCAGGAACCGGGGCGTGAATCCCATCCAGACCCTGTTCCGCCTGGTGCGCGATTCCGTGCGCTACAATAATTACGAATTCAGCCTGAATGCCCTGGTACCGGACCGCTGCGAGACGGTGCTGACCAACGGCTATTCCGATTGCAAGGGCCATGCCTACCTATTGATGCAAATGCTCAAGGCTCGCGGTTTCGAAGCGCACCTATGCCTGGTGAGCCTAAACCATACCGGCGATATCGATCAACCCAGCATCCATCAATTCAACCATATGATAGTGCATGTGCCCGCGCAGAAAGGCCTGCCGCAATATTTCCTGGATGCGACGGAAAAATCGTATGCATTCCGCCGATCGCCCCTGGCCCTGGAAGGCAAGAACGTCCTGATCGTGGACGATGAGAATTCCCGCATGGCCACCATTCCCGAGTTGGATAGCGCCGGAGAGCACAAGGTGCAGGTTTTCCACAGCCTGAAGGTGGACCCGGCGCAAACGGCTACCGGATCGGACAGCTTGGTGCTGACCGGCAAGGTAGCCTCCGAATTCCGCGCGCATATGCGCGCTTGGAATCCCAACACCAAATATGAAAACCTGTTGAGCTGGCTGGCCCAAAGTTATCCTTCCTTCGCGGACGAGCGCTTCCGCGTGCTGAACGAGAACGATCCGGATCTCCCATTGGTGATGGTTTTCGCCTATCGGGCCAAATTCCCCTTCCATATGGCCTTACAGGAGTTCGGGCATTTCCCCAAGCTGGAGCTGAGCTTCCTGCGCTTCCCCCGCGCTACGGCGCGCAGGGCGCCCGTGTATTTCCCCCATGAAATCCAGATCAATTCCCAATGGATTTATGATATCCCCCCGGGATACGGGTGGAAATCCCTCAACTTGGACCGGGAGCTCTCCGAACATTACCTGCATTGGCTGCTTTCCATCAAGCAGGACACCCCTGAGTCGATAACCATCAAGCAAAACTGGCGCATCGACCCCTTCGTGGCCACCCCCGAGGAGTACATCAAGATCCAATCGGAGTGGGAACCCATACTGGCCCGCTCGGGTCTGAAGCTGGTTATTTCCAAGCGCTGAAACGGCGGGGAGGCCGCAGGGAAACCGGCCGAACGAGGCATTTTCGCTGGGGTTTATTAGTTTTGAGCCCTAATCCCTAGCCCCTAACGAAGCTTAGCTACCAGAGGATCCCAATGCCCAAGCTCAACAAATTCTCCTCCCGCCTGACGCAAACCCTTTCGCAGCCCGGCTCCAAGGCCATGCTCCACGCCATCGGCTTGAGCGACGCGGACATGGAGAAAGCGCAAGTAGGCGTGGCCAGCACCGGTTATGACGGCAACCCCTGCAACATGCACTTGAACGATTTGGCCGCGCATATCAAGAAGAGCATCAACGCGGAAGGTTTGGTGGGACTCATCTTCAACACCATCGGCGTCAGCGACGGCATTTCCATGGGCACGGAGGGCATGAACTTCTCCCTGCAATCTCGCGACCTGATCGCCGACTCCATCGAGACCGTGACCTGCGCCATGTGGTACGACGGCAATGTCTCCGTGGTGGGCTGCGACAAGAACATGCCCGGCTCGATCATGGCCATGGCGCGCTTCAACCGGCCCAGCATTATGGTATACGGCGGAACCATCCTGCCCGGCTTCCATGACGGCCGCAAGCTGGACGTGGTTTCCGCCTTCGAGGCCTATGGGCAATTCCTGAACGGCAACCTGAGCGAGGCCGGCATGAATGACGTGGTGCAAAAAGCCTGTCCCGGCCCCGGCGCTTGCGGAGGCATGTACACGGCCAATACCATGGCCTCGGCCATCGAAACCATGGG
>JBDSWM010000148.1:0-3932 GCA_039926685.1 Fibrobacteria bacterium
TCGGCGCGCCATCGATAGAAGGTGCGCACGCAGACGCCGAGGATATCGGCGATCTCGCGATCAGTGGCACCGTTGCGGCACAGCTTGCGCGCCTGTTCGGCATATTCGGGGCGATAGGTGGTGGGGCGTCCTGCGGTCATGAGGACTGGGTAGCGCGGGTTGTGGTGGGGTTGAATCAACCTGGCGGCGGCGGTGGTTTGGTGGGCTGTGGTGGGTTGGTTGTGACATAATTCGGGGGCGGATGCGGTGTGGGAGGTGGGGTTTTACGAGGGGGAATGGGTGGAAAATGGGCGCGTGGGGCGGGTGAATTATGTCATGCCTATCCGGGGGGTGGGCTGTTGGATGGGGTGCGGAGAGGGATGGTGGTGCGCGGTTTGAAACGCGGGTGGCTGTTGGGAAAGTCTTGCGGGCGCTGACATTTTTCCGGCGGCGGCGGGCGCCGGGATTGCCAGTTAAGCCGTTGAATATAAAAGCCATTTATTTGCAGAGTAGTGCTTGCCGTAACCGCGACGGGCGCAGCGATCCCTACTGTCGCATGATCATCGGCTCCGTTGCATTAAGGCGCTTTCGTACCCGTCATCGCAACTGCCGTGACGGAACCTTGAGGCGGAATACCATATGGGAATGGCCGAAACGTCCGCGTAGCACCTTCTTCTGGCTGCAGGATCAGCACCACATTTTCGGGGCACTCCCATTTTCGCGTGAGTACGAAATGCACGAACTCATCCTCAGCGTCGAAATAATTTATGCCAGCCGACCAAGCCTGAAACTGCGGATGTTTGCCACCGCCGGCGTGATCGGCAACATTTACAAGTTGAACTTTGCACTTCTCTGCCAGCCACGCTTGCACCTCAGTCATGGCGTCTTCGTAGGTGGCTATCAGCATGACGCCCGTGACCACTGACATCATTCTCCCCTCGCGCAGCATAGATCATAGCGATGGGCTTATCGCGGATGGAGCATCGGCTTTCCATCCCTCCCAGCGTTCAGAATGGGAAAGGCTGCTATTACGGCGGCAGGCGCAATATCTCTAATTAAAAATCTGCAGAATTAAGGGGTTATTTCACATTTCACCGCTGTCTCAGGCTTCGTGCCGGTCACGTAGGTAGCCGTTTTCCCTTGCGACCAACTTCCCGCGGGGCTCGGGCCAGAAGAATATTTTGCGCAAGAGAGAGACGCGCCTTGGCAGAGCGTTGCCAGTACCTATGTTAGGTGGTAGGGATAACAGTCCGTAAATCATGAGCGTTGCCTGTATTGGTAGCGAATAGAAAGTGTCGTTCCCAAGCGAAAGGGGGGTGGCAGATGGACCCGTTTGGAATAACGCTCTCTCTGCTTTTTTTGAGCGGAGGACTTCTGTCCCGCTCGGCTAGACGAGATGCAGAGCGTGACTATAACGATGCGGTATCGTCCTATCGTTGCGCGCGGTCATTACTGTTATCCGCGCGTAAAGATTGCACCGAACGCTTGGATATTCTTGCTGTCAACAGACTAGCCTGCATCGATTGGCAACTTCAACATATCCGCAGTGCCGCAGGCAAGCTCGGGGTCACCAAAGAATTCTTCAACAAAAAGGGTGGCATCTTTGGCGGCCGCACCTTGTCCGATATCATGCGCCTTTTGCGCGCGGCGCGGAAAACGATCGTTCCGCCCAGTGGCGTGTTCGACGGCAGCGTCATGCTCGCGTCCGGTACGGCGCTGCTTATTGAAGGCGTGCAATACCTCGACAAGATTGGCGTGGTCGATGCCCCGATCCTGCACACCAACCTCCATGACGCCGTCAGCGCCCTCCCCTTGGAGCATGCCCACGGCATTGCCGATTCGCTTGGCGGAGTCGGCCTGATCAACTTCAGCGACCTGCTTGGCGACGCACTCCTCGTATTCAGCGCGTTCAAATCGCTTTTCAATTTGGCGCGCGCCGAAGACCTAGGGTCGAAGGCAAGCGATGTCCGCAGCGAGGCGAGTCGGCTCCAGGTCGCGCAAGCAAGCGTTCGTGCCGTCGAGAACCGGGCGATGATCCTTGCAAGCGAGCTCGAGGAGCGCAGCTACGAAGCCTATAAATGGGCGATTGTCGCGGAGGAAGCCGCGAAGCTCCATCATCGCAAGCCGACATGGCAGATCCCGCAACTGGTGGTCGCACGCCTACGTGACGCGACCGTTCGGCTCTGGGCCAATCTTCAGCAACCGGCGGCCGCGTGACGGAGGGGACGATGACACAACAGCATTTCTTCCTTTCGCCTAGGGCCTTATTCAGCCGGATCGAGCTAATTGGCCAGCAGCTGTCCAAGATTGCAGTCATAGATTCCGAGTTGATCAAGCTGCGCCGAGAGCGACGCCGCGCCACCGCCGCCATCCGGAACCTGGAGCCGACGGTCCGCGCCGAGATCGCTCGCGAGCTCGAGATTCGGGAAGGCCAAAATCGATGATCCGCTGGCTCGAGATTGCTGGAGTGATCTGGATGGCCCTAACCCTGTTTACGATTAGCCTTCGAGCAGTGACGGCGATGCTGCTGCGTCAGAAGACCCGCCAGTTGTCTCGCGCGCACGCGCAGGTTCATGGATTACAACAGCAGGAGCAGCATGTGCGCCGCTTAAGCGGAGAGATCGACACGAGCCGGCGTTCGCGCCAGTCCATTCTGGTGGCCGCGCCGACATTGGAGGAGACACCGTTATGCTGACTCTTTTGTCGACTGCCACGATCGTCGGCATTGGCGCTTTTCTTGCCGGCCTTGTCGGCTTTTTCGCCAACCTGTTTCAGGTTCGTGAGGGGCTGGGGCGCATGCTCGGAGGAGGCACCTCTCCTGTCCCTGGACCGAATATCACTAATATCTTCCAGAGCCGAGGCAGTATCAAAGCAGCCGCTATAGGCGGCGCGATCGGCGCTGGTGGGGCTGTCGTCGTCGAGGAGATCTTGCGGAATGCAGACCTCTTGCAGCATGCGACCAGCGTCGTTGGCGACGTCGGATCGCAGATCCCGGACATTCCGGCGATTGATGGAATCTTATCCGCAGGTGGCGATGCCTTGTCCAGTTTGTCGGACCTATTCAACTAGCTTTCGGCGCTCTGCGATGATGTATTCATTGCGGCGCCGCCTGCAACAACCCCCAATTAGGTTGCAGTTGGAATTAGGGGGTAATCGCACGTGTCATGTCTGGACGGCGCCCTGCGATCAAGGGTGTAGTTGGTTCGTCGACAGTATCGGGTGCGGTCATGTCTTCGGCCTGTTGTCGTGGGTGTAATCCACTGGCCCTGATGTTTGTCCGCCTGGTCTGCTGGCCCCTATCACCGTAACGCGCTCGTGGCGCTGACACGTGCTCGGGCTTGGCAGCTTATGTCCGGTTGTGTCGCATCACCGTAATACCCTGTCATTAATACCCGAGCGCCCGGCCTAACCCGCCGGGCTTTTTCGGGGAGGTGGATTGCCGGTGTCGCCATGGTATTGAGCCATATGAAGACACGAGCAGTTATCGAGATCGAAACAGCGCAGCCGCTCGTCGATACAGCAGCGGCCATCGCTGCGGCGCTCGGCGGCATACAATTTGAGCAGGAATTGACCGGGCTTTACGAAGAGTATCCCGCTTACGTTGCGCGCCAAGGGTCGCAAGAATACGTGCTTCTCGGACCTCCCTCGCCGGAGGACGACCTTCGAGACAATCCAACAGGGGGCTTCCAACTGAATATGCGTGACGAGCGCGAGCCACGCGCTGGTTGGGCAGATCAGACAGTCAACGCACTCAATCTAGATGGCTCAATGAAATGCCGTCTGCTGGATTAAGCGGCAGACACCTTGGGTCACACACGTATATAGGCCCCTGAAGGGGAGGGGAGAAAGAGTCGCCATCTTCGAGCCCTGGTATTACGTACTTATCCGCGTAGTGATGCGGCATGATGGATGCGACAGCCATGGGGTGAAGCATCCAGTCTCTCCGAGGTCGA
>JBDSWM010000149.1:0-14646 GCA_039926685.1 Fibrobacteria bacterium
CACGGTATCATCCGTGCGGCCGGAGCTGAGGCCATCGCACCGGGGAGGCGCGTCGGCGGCATCCGGCGGACCCGTCGAGGTCTATTCCCTCGACGGAAGCAGGGCCTCCCTCTCCGCGAAGGGGGCCGCAGGATCCGGGACCGGTCTGTTCATCGTGAAGCAGGCGGGCGACCGGCGGTTGCAGGCCGTGATCCGGTGATCCGCCGATTCGGGGTTTCTATCAGGATTTTCCGTAAGTCATACGTTCAGGGGGAAGCATCCATGTTGCATCGAATATCCTTTATCGCGCTGGCGCTGGCCGGGCTGGCCCACACCCAAACCGCCGATACCGCGAATTGGACGCGGTTCGATGTGAGCAATGAGTTTTTCAACGAGGGGGCCTCCTTCGCCGATTTCGACAAGGACGGGAACATGGACGTCGCGTCCCCGCCGTTCTGGTATGAGGGACCGGATTGGAAGGTCTCGCACCGCTTCCGCGCCGGCAAGGCCCTGAAAGGCGATTCGGGCGTCTATGGCGGCGGGTCCGACGCCCCTTGGCAATGCGAGACTTACGACTTCAACAACGACGGCGCGCCCGACATCCTGACCAATATGGGCCCCTGCTGCGGCTCGGTCGAATGGTACCAGAACCCTGGAACCCCGCGCACGGCTACCGCCAATTGGACCTCGCACACCATGCTCACCGGACTGGGCGCCGAAAGCCCCCATTTGGGGAACGTGACCGGCGACGGCAAGCCCGAATATATCACCATGCAGAACAACCAAGTGGGCGTAGGGGAACAGAATACAGCGAACCTCACCGGAGCGTGGACATTCCGCGCCGCCAGCGAAGTGCGCACCGGAAACGGGGCCACTGCCTACGGCATCAACTCCCATGGCATCGGGGCCGGTGATGTGAACATGGATGGGCGCATCGATTTGTTTTCCATGCATGGATGGTACGAGCAGCCGGCCACCTTGGGCTCCGCCCTTTGGACCTTGCACGAAGCGCCCTTCAGCTCGCGGCCTTTCACCGGAGAGAACCAGGGCGGCGCACACATGTACGCCTATGACATCGACGGGGACGGCGACAACGACGTGGTGTCGGGCGTCCAGGCGCATGCCTGGGGCCTGCACTGGATCGAGAACGTCGACGGCAAAGGCGGTACCTGGAAGGATCACGTGATCATGGATACCCCCGAGAACGCGAACCTGTACGGGGGCGTGGCCTTCGGCCAGGTGCATAATCTCAACCTCGCCGACATCAATGGCGACGGGTTGCTCGATCTCGTGGCCGGCAACCGCTGGGGTACGCATGGCCCCGTCGTGCCCGGCAACCCCAGAATGATCTACTGGTGGGAATTGAAGAGGAGCGCGGGAGTCGCCACCTTCACGCCGCACAAGATCGAGGGGAATGTCGGAGCGGGCTGCCAGATCAAGGTGGGCGATATGAACGGGGACGGGAAACCGGATGTGGTCGTCGGAGGCCGCAAGGGAACCTATGTCTTCATCAATAAATATTCCGCCGTCCCCATCAAGAACGGCGTGCCCCTGCTGCAAGCCCGGAGAGGCATCTCCATCCTGCGCAGCGAAGGCTCCGCTTCCGGACAGGTGTTGGTGCTGCGTTTCCTGCAGCCGGGTTTCGACCATAGCCTCTCCCTTTTCGACGCCGCCGGCCAGGAGCGCACCTACACCCTGGGCAGCCGCAAGGCGGGAGAGATCCTTCCCTTGTCCTTGGGCAAGCTGCAGGCGGGAACCTACCTGCTGCGGGCATCCCGCGACGGCGAGATCCAGAACTTGGGACCGTTGCCGATCGGCCGCTGAAGGGTAAACCGCAGGAAACCGCATGCATCCATCCATTTCGAACGCCACCGCCGTCGCCTTGTTATTGATCGCCGCCGCGGGCGCGCAGACGCCCCATACGCTTCCCGCGGATCTCGCGGATGCGGGCACACCGGTCCTGATACCCCGCACGGGCGGGGCCGGAGCCACCGTGTTCGGCGAAGGCGTGACCGCCGATTGGCAGGGCAACGTCTACTTCGGCGAGCAGGACCAGAGCAATAAAACCATGCAATTGAAAGCAGGCCAGGACACCGCCAAGTTCTGGCGCCAGGCAGCCGACAATCCCAACGGAATGTGGTTGGATTACTCCCAGAACCGGATCGTCATTTGCCAGCAGCATGCCCTGGTGCGCGTCAAGGCGGGCGCCGCTTTCGACAACCAAACCGATACCCTGTACAAGAACACCGGCCAGGATCTCAACGACGTTACCGGCGATTCCAAGGGCAACCTCTTCTTCACCAACTACATGGGAAGCACGCTCTTTTTCCGGAACGCGGCTACGGGCGAGACGAAAGCGGTATTCACCGACATAAAAAGGCCGAACGGGGTCGAATGGGACGAGGAGCGGAAGCGCCTTTACCTGCACGAATTCGGGGCCAACAAGGTGCACCTCTACGACGTGGCCGAAGACTATTCCCTTTCCAACAAGCGGGATTTCGACAGCGTCACCTCATGCGACGGCATCACGCTCGATGAAAAGGGCAACGTTTATTCCGTTTCCTATACGACCGGGATCGTGCATGTCCGCGACCCGGACGCGAAAAAGCTGGGGCAGATCTCCATTACGGGACAACAAATGACCAATCTCGCTTTCGGCGGGGCCGACTTCAAGACCCTTTACCTGATCACCATCAAGGGCCTCTACAAGCTGCCCATGAAAGTGAAAGGGTACAAGAGCGGAAAACCTTTGGTTTCGATTGCGCCCGCCTTTTCGCGGGACGTGGGTGTCGAGGCCTCCAGTGCGCTCTTCAAGTTGGATGGCCGCCGGGTCGCGCCCAATGACAGGCAGGGGAAGGAATATGCCGTCCCGCTATTTCTTGCGCCCGTCGTTGGCCACTGACCGGCGTCACCTGGTACGGCGGTCGGTGGATTCGAAAATCTTATCGGCGGATTTGTCGTTGAAGCCCTGGAAAAGCGTACCGTCCTGCAGCGGATAGCGGCGCGCGAATTCGTAATAGCAGGCGGGAACGCTGCGGAAGCCTTCCCGGAACAGGACCTGGGCCTCTTCGGCCAAGGTGGACGATTGTTCCAGGCATAGGGCGGGAGAACCTTTGATCTCGCCCCCGGAGGCGTTGAGGCGGAACCCCTGCGTTTTCAGGAAGAGGTCGAGATCGGCGATGCCGGCGAAACTGCGCAGATCGTTGGCGAAAACTGTGAAATGGTTGGCGCGGAAACCGAAAGCGGAAAGCCAGGCTGCATATTCGCTTTCCCGCTCCAAGGCTTCGTAGACGCTGAAATCCGGGAGCCAAGGCCGCCCTCCCGCGGACCAATCCCAGCGGGCGGTGAAATCCGGCGGGATTTGGTTGATGAGGGAGAGCAGCATGGATCGGGCGCCTTGGCTTAGTTGATCCAGGTGGATTTGGCTGAGGAAGATTTTCGGAAAAGCCGCATCCGGATGCTGGTAATGCACGGCGGTGAGTTTTTTTTCCTTGAACACATAGTTGCCGCCGGGTCGATAACCAAAAGCGATATATGGGGCGGCCATTGACGGCACGTCCAGGCCGGGATGGGCGAAGGTGCGGAAGGCGATATGATCGTTGCGGAGGATTTCCCCGCGCGCTTCCAGCAAGGCATGGATGCGCCCTGCCTGTGGGTTGAGGGCGCTATAGTCGCGCCAAAGACGATCGAACAGGTCGGGCAGGGTTCCCATGGTGATTTTCTCCTCCCGTCATTTTACCACAAGATACGCGATGTGTGAGAGCCGTCACAACGGCCCGGGGTCGGAATGGGTACTTTTCGAGAAAGTCGTACGGATGGCCGGGAATGCGGTGCTTTTACGAGAGGTATCGAGGGGTATCGAGGAGTTTCGAGGGATACCCAGGAATGCCGAGGAAAAGTCCTGCATATGGGCTGGAACGGAAACGCGCTCCGGACCAGCCCACCCCGGTTTATCCGTCCTCCCGGTGCTCAAGATTCATTTTATTATTTCTTGACCGGGGTTCGAATTAACGCGACAATTGGGTTTTCCAAACGAGGTCCTTATGTACCTTACCCCCCTTATGAAATATGCCAGGATTTTTTCGTTGGCCTTGCCGGTAGTCCTGGGCGCGGTGCCTGCGCTTGCCGCTACCGCCCTGGAAGGCCGCATCGGAACCGAAGCACGCAAGACGGCAAGCTATGATTTACTGCTGGAAGTATGGCAGGAGCAGGATACCCTCGGCGCGGCGAAATTGCGGCAGACCATCCAGATCCCCAAGGTCGAGGTGGTGAAGGGCGCTTTTACTATCCGGATGGACGAAAGCGCCTTACCCAAAGCCGGTTCGCGCCTGAGCTATAAAATCCGGGTCCGGCCTTTCGAATCCTGGGTAGCTTTCCGCCCCGCCGAGGTGGTACGCGTTTTCACATTGCCTGTTGTTGGGCCGGGACTAGTGGTGCGTTGATCGCCGCCTCCTAAAGGGTACCGCTATAAATTGGCTACTATTGGGCTAATGGGAAAACCGGCTAAGCGTCCGCTCCGGGAACTTCCCGCTCCCGGGGAAGAGTCCTCCCTGCCGCTGCCTCAACTGATCGGGACCCTGGGCGAACGCTCCCTGCATGCGCATTTGAAACGCCTTTACTCCGAGCCCGGCGATTGCGTCGAGGAGAAGGTGGGCGGCTATTGGGTGGACATACGGCGCGGGGAGGCCGTGATCGAAATCCAGACCGGCAGTTTCGGGAGCATGAAACGCAAACTGGACGTGCTGCTGGCGGAGCGGGCGGTGCGCATCGTGCATCCGGTGGCGGTGGAAAAATGGATCACCCGCATCGACGCCGACGGAGAGACTTTCCTGAGCCGGCGGAAATCCCCCAAGCGCGGCAGCCTTTATGATCTATTCGACGAGCTGGTGAGCTTCCCCCACCTGATGCTGCACCCGAATTTTTCCGTGGAAGTGGTGCTGGTGAAGGAAGAGGAGATGCGCTGCGAGGACGGCAAAGGCAGCTGGCGCCGCAAAGGGGTGAGCATCAAGGATCATCTGCTGCTGGAAGTGGCCGGGCGCGCCCTCTTCGAGCACAAGCGGGATTTCCTGCGGGTGCTCCCGGAGGGATGGGCGGGGCCTTCCACCAATCGCGAGCTGGCCAAGGCTTTGAAGCAGCCCTACTTCCGCATCGCGCGCATGACCTATTGCCTGGTGCGCATGGAGTTGATCAAGGCGGCGGGAAAGCGGGGGAATTCGATTTTGTTCGAGTTGACGTAAAATACCCGAAGCGCTTCCAATTGAAAATCATTCCATATATCACTTTAAGTGAAATAAATGCACTTGTTTCATCTTTAATGAAATACTACCATTTATTTCATATTCAGTGAAACGGGAAAAAATGCGGCAGGACGATCATTTCATATTAATGGCCGACATCATAGCGAGCCGATCCAAAGTTCAAAGAACTTTAATGGCGGACTTCAAAAGCGTCACGAAATCCGTCAGCAGGGAACATGGGAATTGGTTTCTTTCCCCCATTACGATTACTCTCGGGGATGAGTTTCAATGCGTGGCCCGGGGTCTTCCGGAATCGATCCGGATCATTTTCGCGATAGAGGACAGGATTATCAAGGAGGGAAAAGGGTTCAAACTGAAATATGTTCTGGTGGAAGGCGGAATTGAAACTCCTCTGAACAGGAAGATTGCCTATGAAATGATGGGTCCGGGGTTGACCAAGGCGAGGGAGTCGCTGCAAGCACTCAAAAAATCGAAAGCATGCAGGTTCGATTTCCAATTGAAGAATGCAAAACTGGCGCGTGGATTGAATCACGCCTTTTTCGTCTATCAAACTTTCGTGGATGCCTGGAAAATCGAAAAAGACTACTATATCGTGGCGCAATTTTTGGAAAGCGATGATTATAAGGAAGTCGCCGAAAAGCTGGGAAAAAACAAATCCCTGATTTGGAAACGGGAAATCAACCTCAACATTAAACCATACAAGGCCATCAAAAACCTCATTACGGACATATCGGACGGGTAACGGCGATGATTAAGGTTTTCGCATTCATGGCTTGTGTATTGATCACGGAAATAATCCTGGCCTTGGTATTCCATGCCGCGGCCGGCATCTTTTATAAAAAGCTGCGACTGGACCGCAAATCGATCTTCAAGGGATTCGCGGAGAGGCTGTTCTTGTTGATAGCGCTCTCCCACAATTATTCCCAGGCCCTGACCTTTTTCAGCGCGGTAAAATTGGCGACCCGGTTGAAACGCGACGATATAAAAGGAGAGCAGGATAGGTTCAACGACTATTATCTGGTGGGAAACCTATTATCCGTTGCCGTAGGCATGGGGTATGTCGACTTATGGATGCATTTTGATTCTTTGAAAGCCGCCCTGCTTAGATTGTTTGCCTGATGAATTCGCGGCGAAACGAAAAAGCGAGGTATTTACTTCCTCTACCCCGACGCCTCCGTATTCCCTTGGTGTAAGGTCGCGAAAAGCAATGCGTAAAAGCATAGCACGATATTATAAAGCGGGATCTGCAAGGTAGCCGGCAAGCCGTAAATGATGATGACGGCCGGCACCCACACCGACCACACTCCGATTAGCCCCTTGGGCAGATTGGTTTTCAGGAACGGGATCCAGCGCAGCGCGCGCAAGCGGGCCAGGCTGAAGCCCGCGTCCTTCCAATAGAACGCGAGCAGCCCGAACGGCGTGGAGCAGAATACGCTGTATACCAATTGGTCCACGGCCACTTTGCAGGCCACGGTTGCCAGCCCGTTGCCGTTGCCGAACATCCATCCTTGCAGCCGGTAGAACATGTCCACTTCCACTCCCTTTTGCGCCCAGAAAGCCATATAAAACAAGCCGTGGGACAAAGGCGTGGCCGCCCGCGTGCCGGGATTGAGCTTCAGGAACAGGAACGGGATGAGGCCGCCGAAAAAGGCCGTGGAGACGAAGCTATAGCGCCAGCCCCAACGCGCTTTGAAGGCCGCCAAGGCATCCATTGCATGGTGGGACGGCGCGTGGAAATAATAGGCCAGGAAAAGGGCGAGAGCGAAAGCTTGCAGGATGAGGCCGGGAACGAGATTGGCGCGCGCGGCGGCTACGGCCTGGCGCCAGGGAATGGGGGACGACATGGTGGATTCCAGTATACGGGATGGCGGGGAAAATGCGGGGCGGCGTGGTTATCGGTTGATCCGCCTATTCGTCTATTCGCCTAGTGGGTATCCGCGTCCCTTCGTGTCAGGGTGGCGATAAGCAAGGCGTAAAAGCACAATACGATATTGAAAAGCGGCAATTGCAGGGCCGCCGGCAGGCCGTAAATGAGGATCAAGGCCGGGATCCATACGGCCCAGAGGCCGACCACCGCCTTGGGCAGGTTGGCGCGCAGGAATGGGATCACGGCCAGCCGGCGCAAGCGGGAAAAGCTGAATCCGGCGTCCTTCCAGTACAACAGCACCAGCATCATGGAAGTGGAATACCAGGGGGCGTAGATCAGTTGATCCACCGCCACCTTGCAGGCGATGGTGCGGAAATCGGGAACATCGCCGAACATCCAGGTTTGCAGGCGGTAGAAGAGATCCACTTCCAATCCCTTGAAACCCCAGAACAGCACCAGGAAAAGACCATGGGAATAAGGCGTTTCCCAGCGCGTGCGCGGATTGGCGCGCAGGACCAGGAACGGGATAAGGCCGCCGAAAAGGGCAGTGGAGAGGAGGGCGTAGCGCCAGCCCCAATGCGCCTTCCAGCCGGCCAATACGTCAAAGACGCGGTGGGAAGGGGGGTGGAAATAGTAGGCCAGGAACAGGCACAATGCGAAGGCTTGCAATACCAGGCCGGGAACGAGATTGGCGCGGGCCGCCGCCAGGCTTTGGCGCCAAGGCGAGGCCGGTGCGGAGAGGGGTGAGTCCGGAGTGGAGGCGGGAGAGGCGGCGGGGTTCAATGCAGCAGACGTTGCACGCGCTCGATGATGGGCGCGAAATGATACGGGTAGAGCAGACCCGCCAGCAGGAAACCCGTGACGGCGCCGGCGAGATGGGCCTCATGCGAGACATTCCCCACCTGGCGATCGAGCAGGAAGGTGGAATACGCGATGTACAGCACGGCGAAGACCGGCGCGGGAATGGGCATGGGGATGACCAGGAAGTACACGCTCATGTCCGGATTGAGGACGATGGCGGCGAAGAGGATGCCCGTTACGCTGCCGCTGGCGCCCAGCACCCGGTAGTCGGGATTGTTGCGCCGCAACAGGAAGATCAAAGCGGTGGCGGCCAGGCCGGATGCCACGTATAAGGTGAGCATGTGGATGCCCAACGCGCCCTCCACCACGCGGCCGAAAATGTACAGGGTGAGCATGTTGAAGAAGAGATGCCAGATGTCGGCATGCGAGAAATGCGACAGGAAGATGCCGGCCAGATTGCGGCCGCGGGCGGCCTCGAAAGGCGCGAATACGAAACGCCGGAAGTCGCCGCGGTTCTTCTGCACCGAGAAGGCCCAGAGCGAGATGGCGACGTTGAGGGCGATGATGGCGTAGGTGATCAAGGGAACCGGCTCGGGGCTTGGTGCATGGGACCTTTAAGTTAGCAAAGATGCCCCAAGCTCGGGGGCCCCGAGCCCGCTTGGCCGCAGGTTGGCGCAGCCAGGCGGACCGGGTCAGGTAGGGGGGTCAATGGAGCGACCCGAGCGGATTCAATCCAGGGTAGGCGACTCCGCGTGGAACAATTCAGGCTTGTCCGCCGGCGGCCGGTGGATTTCCATATCCGCGGAAGGACGGACGCGCTTGGGCACGGGCGTCATGGCCACGGGCTTTCCCGTGCGCAGGGATTCATCGATGTCGGCGATGATCCTCACATCGGCCAGGCCTTCCTGTCCCGAGGGTTCGGGCTCCTTGCCCTTGAGGATGCAGTCCGAGAAGTAGAGGAACTCCGCCGCCAATTGATCCTTTTTGGGGAATTCCCGGCGCCGGGTTTTCCCGTCCAAGGTGATTTCCAGGGTCTGCGCGAAGGCATTGTCGAAAGCCTGCTTCAAATGCAGGGTGCCTTTGGTCCCCACCACGGTGTACTCCGCGAGATCGGCGGCGCCGAAGCTGCAGGTGAAAGCGGCTTGGCGGTCGCGCGGAAAGCGGAGGATCACGGAGACCATTTCATCCACTTCCTGGAAACGGGGATCGCCTTTCTTACGCGAGGCGATGGCGGTGACGCCGATGGGCTCGTCCTGGAACAGGTAGCGCGCTGCGTTGATGCAATAGATGCCCAGGTCATAGACCGGACCGCCGCCATGTTCGGGCTGAACGCGAGTGTTCCCGTCCTTGACTTGCATGGAAAAAACGCTGGTGATGAAGCGCGCGTCCCCGATCTTACCCGTCTTCACCGTTTCGATGGCTTGCAGGTTGGCGGCGTCCAGATGCAGGCGATACGCGATCATCAGCCGCACGCGATGCTCGTGCGCGGTGCGGATCATCTCCTGGCAATCCTTCTCGGTGAGGGCCATGGGCTTTTCGCACAGCACATGCGCGCCCGCCTTGGCCGCCCGCACGGCGTATTCCTTATGCATATCATTGGGCAACGCTATGTATACCGCGTCCACCTCGCCGCTCGCCAGCATCAGTTCATATTGATCATAGGAATACCGGCCCTTGACCTTGTATTTGCGGCCAAGCTTGGCCAGCTTCTCCGGATCGTCCGAAACCAAGGCGACGAGTTCGCTGTTCTTGCCGGCATGGACGAAGGCCGGCAGCGCCGACGTCTGGGAGAAATAGCCCAGCCCGACCACGGCATAGCGGATTTTCTTTGGATTGGCTTTTTGAACTTTGGCTTTTTGCATGCTACCTCCCGGTTTTCCGTTCTCTGTTCCCCCGAAAAAAGCTTTTCGGTTTCGCTTATGCAAGCGAGAGTGTGCAAGCGAAAGGGCAAGCGCCCGGATGCGTTACAATCCGTTACACCGCGCATACGGGGGGCTTACCTGGGCCCTGTATCTTATCCCCATAGCCGGAGGGATCCGGTCCGCCGGGGATGCCCCGGCACCGGCGGGTAGCCGGTTCAGCAGAGGAGATTTTTTATGGTTATCAAACGCATTTTCCGCTTCGCTTTCCCGGTGCTCGCCGTTACCGCCGGCGCGCTTTTGCTTTCCGGGTGCCGCGGCCGCCATTGCGGGTGGAATTCCAGTCCGGAACAGAAGGCCGAAAAGATCGTCAAACGCATCGGCAAGGAATTGGATTTGCGTCCGGATCAGAAGACCAAGCTGGACAAGATCAAGACGGACATCCTGGCCCGCAAGGCGGACTTCCAGGCCGTGCATGCGGGCTTCCGCGAATTGGCGCTCGGCCAGATCCGGGCCGCCACGGTGGATACGGCCAAGTTGAACCAGGGTTTGGAAGAGCGCGAAGCCAAGATCCGGGATCTGCGCGGCTTCCTGGTCGCCGAGTTCACCGAGTTCCACGACGTGCTCGATTCCGCGCAAAGGGAAAAGCTGGCCTCCAAGCTGGAGCGGCATTGCCGATAAGGCAAGGATGCTGTACCTTTCCACGCAGGAAGCGAAGGCCCCCCGGAAAACGACCATGAAAACCGTTCTGATTATCGACGATGATCGCAAACTCGGCAGGCTCCTCACGGATTACCTGGCCAAGTTCGGTTTGAAAGGCGTTTCCGCGGTCCACCCGGACGAGGCCATCCGTTTCCTGCGCCGCGAGGTTCCGGACATCGTCATCCTGGACGTGATGCTCCCGGACAAGGACGGGTTTGAGATGTGCAAGGAGATCCGCCGCGATTATTCCGTGCCCATCATCATGCTCACGGCCCGGGGCGAAGTCGCCGACAGGGTGCTGGGCCTGGAGCTGGGCGCGGACGATTATCTGCCCAAACCCTTCGAGCCCCGCGAATTGGTGGCGCGCATCCAGTCCGTTTTGCGCCGCGGGGGCGGGGCGGTGGCGCCGGACAAATTGCGGCATGGCGTTCTGGAGCTGGATTTCCGTCGGCACGAGGCCATGGTGGGCGGAAAGTCGGTGGATCTCACCGCCATGGAATTCGAGGTGCTGGCACTGTTCGCGCGCAGCCCGGGCAAGGTGATGGATAGGGATTATATCCTCGATCGCACCAAGGGCATGGAATGGGAACCGTACAACCGATCGATCGACGTACTCATCAGCCGCTTGCGGCAGAAGCTGGGCGACGATCCCAAGAAACCCGTCTTCCTGAAAACCGTGCGCGGCGCCGGTTATATGTTTATCGGCGATGAAGAGGGATCGGTCGATGCTGCGTAAGCTGCGGGATCGTTGCCGGGATAAGGCAAGGATGGGAACGCGCCGGTATCGGCGCTCCCTGATGCCCAAACTGTTCCTGGTGCTGGTGGCCGCGGGCGTGCTCGTCAACATTTGCGTGGGCGGATTCTACCGACTCTCCTATTTCCATACGCATGAGGCTTTGGAGCGCAATGCGGTCCATTATGCGCACACGCTGGCGCAGGAAATCGGGTCGCCCCCGGATACGGCCAAGGCGCGCCTTTTGGCCAAGCGCTATGCGCTGCTTATCCGCTACGAGGGTCCGATGCGGTCGGATTCGCCGCAAACCGCGGCCACGGGGCCGGCGGCGCCGGGATCCGCCGCGCTGGGACGCTGGGAAAGCGATCCGGTACCGGATATGCCCCAGGGCAACGGCCATACCGCCTGGAGCCGCGACGTTCTGCGATCGCCCGGGGATACCGTTCCCGACGGGGCGAAAATCGGCTGGCAGAAGGGCCGGTTTTTCATCCAAGTCGATCAAGGCCGCGGCCGTTACCTGTTCGCTACGAATTTCCGGGAGATGGTGGATGGGCAAGGCCCTTATCTGGTCATCCTCATCCTCGTCCTCTCCTGCCTGCTGGCGGGCGCTTTCCTGACCATCCGCCGCCTGCTCTCGCCTTTGAAGGGATTGACCGCGGCCGTGGAGCGCATCCGCCGCGGGGAGCTGGGCCATCAGGTGCAGATCTGTTCGCGCGATGAGCTGGGCGATCTGGGCCGCTCGTTCAACGCCATGTCCACGGGTCTGCAGGAAATGGTGCGTTCGCGGGAGCAATTGCTGCTGGACGTGAGCCATGAGCTGCGCTCGCCCTTGACGCGCATCAAGGTGGCGCTGGAAATGGCCCCCGAAGGCACGGCCAAGGAAAGCATCCGCGACGATATGGCGGAGATGGAGGCGATGATCTCCGAGATCCTGGAAACCGCGCGCCTGGATAGCGTCAACGGAAAGCTGAAACTCGATGACGTGGATCTGGGCGTGCTGGTGGCGGAAGCGGTCGCGGACGCGGACATACGCGATCCCGGCGCCAAGCTGATGGCCCCTTCAGCCATGCCGGGGCCTATGGTGAAAGCCGATCGGGCGCGCGTGCGCAAGGTGCTCGGGAACGTGTTGGACAATGCGGTGAAATTCTCCCAGGGCCGCAATACGCCCGTGGAGGCGCGCATCGAGGAAAAGCCCGAAGGCATCGTGGTGCGCATCAAGGACCGGGGCGTGGGAATCCCCGCCGGGGAATTGCCCCGCCTGTTCGAGCCCTTCTACCGCGTGGACCGCTCGCGCTCGCGCGATACCGGTGGCTACGGGCTGGGCCTGAGCCTGTGCAAGCGCATCATGGAGGCCCATGGCGGCAGCATTGCCATCGTAAGCCGCGAAGGGGAAGGCACCGAGGTGTCCCTTATCTTCCCGCGGCATGCAATACCCCAAGAATCGAAAGACGATCGCAAATCCGATTGACCGATCCGCCCGGCGGGGCCTAGAATTCCTGAACGGGCCCGCAAAGAACCGGTCCCGGGATATCGCGCGCTTACCATGATCCAGCTCCCCATCGATGAAGTCGTACCCGGAATGGTGGTCGCCCGCTCGGTATTGGGCGGCGCCAGCGGCGTGCAATTGGCGGCCGGCTATGTCCTGGACGAAACCGTGATCCAGCGCTGCAAGCGCCAGCAAATGCGCTCCATGTGGGTGCACCTGGACGGGGAAGAGACCCTCCCGGCCGGCAACGTCAACGATCAGCTCGCCCTCCAGGCCCAGCAGGCCTGGAAAGACAATATGGAGATGCTGGAGAAGATCGGCGAGACCCAGGATTTCGCCCTGGAGAACCTCTCCAAGTTCACCGCCGATACGGGCCGCTTCAAGAACATCGTCGCCACCGAGCAGCTCAAGTCCATCGTCGATCAGATCATCCGCTCCATCCTCGGTCAGGAGCCGCTGATGGTGAACCTGGCTTCCATGCGCACCAAGGACGGCTACCTGCATCAGCACGCCCTGGACGTGACCATCACCGCCACCATGATCGCCTCGCGCCTCAAGTACACCCAGCAGGACATCCAGGAAATGGCCCTGGGCTGCTTTCTGATGGATCTGGGGATGATCATCGTGCCCGCTTCCGTGTTCGAGCGCAAGGGACCGCCTACCATGCAGGAGACCCACCTCCTGGAAGAGCATCCCTCCGTGGGTTTCGCCATCCTGCGCGCCAATGAAGGCATCAATATCAATACGGCCCATGTGGCCTATCAGCATCATGAAAGGCTGGATGCGCGCGGCTATCCGCGCAAACTCATGGCCGAAGATATTTCGCCCCAGAAAACCCTGGGCAATTCCGGCGGGCACATACACCGCTACGCCCAAATCGCGGCCGTGGCCGATACCTATATCACCGCGATTTCGCCCCGTCCGGGCAGTGCTGTCCCCTTGTCGCCGCTGGAAGCCATGCGCTTGTTGATCGACGAAGCGGGAAAGGGCCTGAACTCGCATGTAGTCAACGCGCTCATCACCATCATCCCGATTTTCCCCACCGGTACGCGCATCATCGTCGCCAAGGCGGATCGGCCCATGCTGGTGGGGCATGTGGGCGTGGTTTCCAAGGCTAATATCGTCGACAAGGAACGCCCGGAAATCGTCCTCATCATGGACAAGTTCAAGCGCAGGATCAAACCCATCCGCATCGACCTGGTCCGGGAAAAGGGGATGGAGATCCAATTCGTGCCGCTCGTCAAAACCTAGCGCGTCGGCGACGGGGGGTGGGAACTGGGCGGGCGTAAGGGGATTCCGCCCGGGCCTATTCAGCGGGTTTGAGGGTCTTGCAATAGGCGCATTTGTTCTTGCGATCGAAATCACGGATCCAGGTATGCCCGTTCGCGCAGCGGTCCTGCGCCTCCTTGGCCTTGCCCGTTCCGAACAGGGTATCGAGGTTCTTCTTCACCTCGGTGCGGTTCACGGGCTTGCCGTCGAAACTTTGCTGAAACAGCTTATCGCGTTCGTCGTAATTGCCCTTGCCTTTATAGCCCATGGAATCTTCCCTTCAATGTATCGCCTGGAGTCCCTTTAATCTACGCTTTTACGCCCAGTTCGGGAACCGCTTTCCTGCACTTCCGCGGTAAGATCCTTGCGTTTGGCTACATTTCCGCCATGCCGGAAAACACCCAAACTCGTTCCCGCCTGCTCGCCCGCGCGGAATCCTTTGTGCGCGCCCGTTTGGAGGCCAATGCCTGCGGCCATGATTTCCACCATATCCACCGCGTGCGGGTCCTGGCCCTGCGCATCGCGCCCGAGGTCGGGGCCGATCCCTTCCTGGTGGAGATGGGCGCGCTTCTGCACGACGTGGCCGATCCCAAATTGAACGCCACGCCCGAAGCGGGCCGGCGCGTTTTGGAGGAATTCCTGTCCGGCTGCGATCTCGCCCCCGACACGCGCGCGCGGCTCAAGGATATCCT
>JBDSWM010000150.1:0-5205 GCA_039926685.1 Fibrobacteria bacterium
CGGGAACCGGTTTCCTGCCCATCTGCGGCAAGTTCCGTCCGGTTGGCTATCTTTCCGCCATGCCGGAAAACACCCAAACCCGTTCCCCCCTGCTCGCCCGCGCGGAAGCCTTCGTGCGCGCCCGCCTGGAGGCCAATGCCTGCGGCCATGATTTCCACCATATCCACCGGGTCCGGGTCCTGGCCCTGCGCCTCGCGCCCGAGGTCGGGGCCGATCCCTTCCTGGTGGAGATGGGCGCGCTTTTGCACGACGTGGCCGATCCCAAATTGAACGCCACGCCCGAAGCGGGCCGACGCGTTTTGGAGGAATTCCTGTCCGGCTGCGATTTGGACCCCGACACGCGCTCGCGGTTGGAGGATATCCTGGAGCGGGTTTCCTTTGGGAGCGAGTTGACTGGGAAGGACGGGAAGGATGGGAGCGTCGACCCCCAGTCCCCAAAGTCGCCCGAGTTGCAAGCCGTACAGGATGCGGACCGGCTCGATGCCATCGGCGCCCTGGGCATTGCGCGCGCCTTCGCCTATGGGGGCAGCAAGGGACAGGCGATGCATGATCCGGATTTGCCTCCGCGCCAAGGCCTGGACCAGGCGGCCTACCGCAGCGGGAAATCCACCAGCGTCAATCATTTCCATGAGAAGCTCTTCAAGTTGAAGGATCGCCTCAACACCACCGCCGGCAAGGCCATGGCCGAGGAACGCCATCGCTTCATGGCCGCGTTCCTGGACCGCTTCATGGCGGAGTGGGACGCAAAGGTTTGAGCTAAGATATGAACTAAGGTCTGACCGGCAAGACCAGGGATCCGGATCGGATGAACGGCATCCAGCCGGCCTCCTCATCGTCTTTGCCGTCTCCTTCGCCATCACCCTTGGAAAACATGCGGCGGCCGACCAGGTCATAACGAGGCCCATCCACCCCCGCTTCCCGCAGGCTGCCATTGGCCCACCTGCCGCGCGCATGGATGCCCGCTCCCGGCGTGAGGGGATTGCCGTTCGCATCCACGCTTTGCAAGGCTTCGAAATCGGATCCCTTAACCTTCTTCAGGGCGTTTATCTCCTCGTCCGGCATGCTATCATCGGGTGCGCCGGAGATGTACCAGTTGCTCCCGTTGTCGGCCACGATCATGCCGTATTTCTTGAGCGCCACCAGCACGATTTTCGCCGCGCGAGGATACCCGGAGGTGTCGAATGATGCCTTGAGGCGATAGCGCTGGCCCATGGGCGGAGCGTCCTGGCTGGTGGTGGAACCGGCCGCATGGCGGGCGGGCCAGATATAGGCTTTCCGGCTCACGACCACGGTCATACGGATGGCATGATCGATGACGCCGCGCTTGATCTCATCGTATCGAACCAGGCCCGGCAAGATGGGGAGTCCCGCCGCGTCTGCGGAGGTCCACGTGTCCGTGCGCAGGGCGTTGGAAGTCAAATCGAATTTCGCGCCGCAGGCGGCGTCCCACCCGGCGCTTTGGGGATAAGCCGAGTAGAGTTCGTACAGTATCTTGGCGTCCTTGTCGAGGACGAGCACATGCCGATCGCCATCCGCGCCGCTGCCGCCTTCGATAGGCGCGTTCAGGGGAACGGGGAACGGACCGGGATCGCTTTCATCCCCGTAGTCGGTATAGTTGATCGCCAGCTTGGCCTGGCTCTTGTCGACCACGATGTAAGGGATGCCGAAGGGCGCGCCGTCGTACTCCGATCCGAAATCCGGATGCAGGGAAACGGTTTTCCCCACCGAGGCCACCAGGTTGGCGGAGTTGGGGTGCAGGGGGAAAGCGGAAATATCCCAATGCCAATAGTTGTCGGCGGGAAAAACCTGGATACTGGAAAGGTCCGGGGATTTGACCGCGAAGGCGGCGCCACGGAAGGCGGTGAAAGCGGCAAGGGCAGCGATCAAAACCGTAAAGCGTGGCCTGTTGAAATGCAGCCCGTTGAAGTGCAGCCTGTGAAGCATGTCCCATTTTATGCCAACCGGATCCCCAAGTAAAGCCCAAAGCGTTTCGGCCTTCCCAATCGCGGCTCAAAGTACCGCGGCGTCACAATCCTCCGCGGCTGTGCAACGTCGGCGTAGCGCAGGCTTCCGGCCCTGATACTACGGGCCTCGCGACCCATTCCCTTTTTTGAAACGGGACCGGAAAGAGGTAGCGCGCGCAGAATAACCGGGGTATATTGGATGGAGCGGAACGATTGGTACCGGTTTGTTTGGCTCACGCCGACAGCCTGCACCTCGCCTCCGCGACATAGCCGTTCCCGTCTCTCGTAAAGCCGTCAGGTCGTTTGAAAACCATTCCCAAGGAGGACTTCGCATGTCCGGTGAAAGCGTATTGGCATTTTTCCGCAAGTCGAAAACGGATCCGTTCCTGGAGCGTTTCGCAGTAGAGAATGATCGCCGCCTGTTCGGATGCATGGGATCCGGATCCACATTCGGGGCCGCGCTGGTGGTGTATGCGCTTTCCATCCAAATCTTCCCCAATCCGGGTAGGGAGGACGGATTTTCGGTACCCCAGCCCGAGCCTCCGGTCTGGCCCAAGCATGGGGACGATATCATTCGCGTGAAACCGCCGGTGAATTACCACGGCAGCATCCGCGATCGACGCATGGCCCATACGGACGCGCATGTCCCCCCCGGACCCGGCCGCGCGGACCATCAACCGCCTAAGCCGAAAGCGGTGAAGCCCGCCGTAAAGGATCCGGGCGTACTGAAAGTGGCCGTCATCCCTTATTTGAAGAAGCTCGCATCCGGAAACGCGTACAACCTGCTCGGGAATTCCGCGCGCCATACCGATCTCAACAAGCTGGAAGAATTCGGATCGCTGACGCGCACGGACCCGACCCGGTTGGGCGGGCGCCTGGGCAGGCAAAGCAATGATTTCAACCAAGGCTATTCAGAGGACGGCACGGCGGATAAGACCGATGGCGGCATAACGCTGCCGAACCTGCCGACCACTTCCGGAATCGTAGGCGCGGTGAAAGTGCCGAAAGGAATCGGCGGATCGGTAATCTCGGTCGATCAATTCCAAAACACCACCACGCGCTCGACCGCGTCCATCCTGGCCGTGATCCGGGCACATTCATCCGGGTTGCGGCACGTGTACAATACCCATCTGAAACTGCGGCCCGGGCTGGCGGGAAAGGTGACCTTGCGTTTCGCCATCGCTCCCAGCGGCGCGGTGGTGGACGTGGGCCTGGCAGGCAGCACCACAGACAACGCGGCCTTCGATGCGGAGATTTTGCGGCAAGTGATAGCCTGGAGATTCGAGCCGGTAAAGGCCCCAGGTAACGATCTTGTTACGGTGCCGTTCAACTTCTCGGAATAACGGGATAGGCGGATAAGCGGAGTCGGCGCAAGCCGCCGGGCAGGCGCAAAAGGCGCTTATTATGAACCGTAGCAGGGGGATTGACGGCGCTTTCCTCCTGACCCCCTTTAGCGGAGCGTTTTCAGCCCGGCCGGCGCGCCTATCCGGGCCTTCCGAAAAGCCCAAAAACTAAAATCCCCGGTTCCGGGAAAAGAGTTATTTTATTTTCCTCCAAGCCGAAAAAGGCACTCACAGCCAACCGAGAGTTCAACTCATGCAAATTTCAAAGCACAAGGTCGTTTCGATCGACTACACCCTAACCGATGCCAAGGGCGAAGTCCTGGACAGCTCCACCAAGGAACATCCCTTGCAATTCATCCAAGGCATGGGCAGCCTGATCCCCGGATTGGAGAAGGCTTTGGAAGGCAAGGTGGCGGGCGACAAAATCAAGGCGAACATCCCCGCCAAAGACGCGTACGGCGCGCGCGACGAGTCGCTGATGCAAACCATCCCCAAGGAGAATTTCGAAGAGATCCCGGATCTGAAAGTGGGCATGGAGCTGGAGGCGGAAAGCGACGACGGCGTGCGCGTGATCACCATCATGGCCATCGAAGGCGATACGGTGCAGGTGGACGGGAACCATCCGCTGGCCGGCATGGATCTGAATTTCGACGTGACCATCATGGAAGTGCGCGAAGCGACCAAGGATGAGTTGGGGCATGGGCATGTGCACGGCCCCGGCGGCCACCACCACTGATTTCCGGGGCATAAAGCCGCGATCGAGGCCCATCTGCTACATTGCCCTCGTCGCGGTGCTCCAGCACCGCTTCCTCGGGCGGCTTTGCATCTGGACCTCGCTCGCGGCTTTCTGGTCCCGGAAATCGTCTTGCGACTTGGACAGGGAGAAGCGGATGGGGTGGCGGCGGAGCCAATTGTCACCTTGGTGGGTGATATCAATTAAGAGAAAAGAGCGTGAGGCTTTAGGGGTACCTTCGGGAAGAGTGGGGATTGGTTCTATTCTGGATCATTCAGTCGTTTTAAATCCGAATAGAAGTCTTTATTTAAATAATTTTCTTTTTTTGCAATCTGGTCCTTCAAATCTTGAATGGAATCCGGATTCAAATCCGTTATGTTTTCAAGTTCGGAAAGAGCCTTTTTGGCTGCTTCGATTTCCTCTCTTTCGCTCTTCATTACTTGAGCCATTCTCAAATAATCGTCTGTTTCGGTGTCTATTTTTTGGCTTTCGTCTCCGGTAGGAGGAATCAAGTTCCATAGGAACGCAAATGCCTTTTTTGATTTTTTCAGCAGAAAAGGCAGAGCGGTGTGAAGACGTTTATTATAAATCATCGAAAGACACTCGCAATAATTTCATCCCACCCTTTTCGGCAACCAACCCACCACCTCCGTCCTCGCAGCGTACTGCAACAGCGGCGGAATATCCGGCAGCACCAAATCGATAGGCCCCGTCATGGTATTCTCGCCAATCTCGACGCGGGCAGGTTGCAAAGTCCATGGCTTGTGATGGATATCGCAGCGATACAGCCCTGCTTGCGGATCGAGGGGGTGAACCGCATCAGAGGCGAAAAAGCAGTAGCGGGCCGTGAGCCAATCATCCAAAGTGCCCGGAGTCGCATGATAGGCGGGCCCGGTGGGGCGGTAGTCAGCCGTAAAGGCCGCCGGTTTGGCGCCGGTATGGGTGCGGCGGCTATGATAGCGGACTTGCGTCTCGGAGGCTGAAACCTCCATGGCTGCATCGAAATAGGGGAGGCGGAAAAATCGGCGGGCCAGGCGCACGGCGATGGGATTTGCGGCATCCAGGCTGAAGAACCATACGCCTGGGTATCCATTGTGCCGGACATAGGTGCGCACATTGAGCTCGGGGAAGGCCGATAGGCCGGGGATGTCCGGAAAAAAGCGGG
>JBDSWM010000151.1:0-17064 GCA_039926685.1 Fibrobacteria bacterium
CGGTGATGGCCTCTTCATGGGTCATGGCCAGCACCATGTGATGCTCGCCCTGATCCTTGAAGCGCAGCAACTCCGCACCGATGGCGCCGTAGCGTCCGGACTCCATCCACAATTCCGCCGGTTGCACCAGCGGTAGGTCCACTTCCTGGCCTTCGATCTTGTCCATCTCATTCCGGATCACGGCCTCGATTTTATTGAGCACGCGCTTGCCCAAAGGGAGGATGGAATACAGGCCCGAGGCCAATTGTTTGATGTAGCCGCCCCTCAATAGGAAGATATGGCTGGGCATTTCCGCCCCGGAAGGCGACTCTCGCAACGTTTTCAGCAGATATTTGGATACTAGCATGGGCCAAAGATAGCAAAAGGCCAAAAAAGCCCACTTGCACCCCCCGGTCCCGGCCCTTACAATGGATCCTAGTGCAGTCCTCCATGTTCTCGCAAATCGCGCAAGTATTTTCCTCCAGCGGCGTGGTCCTTCCCGGAAGTGAAGGCATCCCGGCTTATCGTAAGGCGAAAACCGCCGAGCCCTGCGATCATAAAGGCGATTGCTCCTGTTTCAGTCCCAAATTCGATCAGGCCTCGGCAAAATTGGAGTTGTCGCAAACGGGCCGCGGACAGGCCGCCCGGCCCGGTCCCAAGAAAGCGGATGGAAAGCCGCTGAATGAGGATGAAAAGAAGGAAGTGGAGGCTTTGGCCAAGCGGGACCGCGAGGTCAAGGCCCACGAAGCCGCCCATCAGGCCAGCGCGGCAGGATTCGCGCGTGGCGGAGCCAGTTTCGAATACAAGTCAGGCCCGGATGGCAAGCAATACGCGGTGGGCGGCCATGTGAACATAGACGCCGGACCCATCCAGGGTAACCCGCGCGCTACGCTGATGAAATCCCAAGTAGTGCAGCGCGCCGCCCTGGCTCCGGCCGATCCCTCCGGAGCCGACCGCGCCGTGGCCGCCGCGGCCGCGCAAATGGCCATCCAAGCGCAAAAGGAACTGTCCGAAAATCCGGAAGGGAAGACGGAAGCCGGGCCGCAAGGAGTTCCGGACAAGGGCCAACGAAGCCTTGGATCCCGGTCCATGCGGGCGCAAGATCCTCGCCACGCTTATGCGCAGCGCCCGTCACGTACGGGGGCGGCCCTGAGCGTTTACGCTTAGACCTAGCTTAAGGCCAGGTTTGGCTTAGCTATGGCCTATGCGCCCCTTAACCCCAATCCCAGTCCAGGTTTGGCGTCCGCCTTCAAAGGCCATTCCTTGCGATTGCGTTCTTCATAGTCGATCACCTGACGCTGGTACTCTCCCTGCATGAACGGCGAGGAGAAAAGGAAATCCGCCGATGCCGTATTGCTGACCACGGGGATATTCCAGACGACGGCGATGCGCAATAGCGCTCGCACGTCCGGATCATGGGGCTGGGCTGCCAATGGATCCCAGAAGAACACCAGGATGTCGATTTCCCCTTCCGATATCTTGGCGCCGATCTCCAAATCCCCGCCCAGAGGTCCGCTCCTCAGTTTTTCCACGGGTAGTTTCGTCTCTTTTTCGACCATGGCGCCGGTGGTTCCGGTAGCGCACAATTCGTGCATGGCCAAGGTATCTTTATGGCGCTTGGCCCATTCCAAGAGCTCGCTCTTTTTATGATCGTGGGCAACGAGCGCTATCTTCTTCCGCTTGGGCATGATGATATTCAAGTATTGCAAATCGTCCTCCTTGGGCCGCCTACGGTCCGCCCCGGCCGTCGGAGCGCCGGTAGCTGCGGGTCCGATGCCGGCCGAATGGCTGTTATGTGCCGGTATTCCATGGCAATGTATGGTAATGTACCTAAAGAGGCTTCGGCCATTCCCGGAAATGTGGCCTGCCGGGCCGCAGCCGGACCACGCAGGGCGGCATCGATGCCGCGCTGACCTGAAAGCGGGGAAAAGCTATATTCCATTTCTGTTTTATGGGTCAATACGGATTTTCCAAGCTTCCCTCCCGGATCGCATCGCTCGCTTTGCGCGCCTCGTTTTTCCTTGCCATGATAACCGGCTTTCCAGTCGCCCTGGTCGCTGGCAGCCCCGCGCCCGCCCCTGAGATCCTGAAAAAGGAGATCAAATTCCCGGACGGGAAAATCAAGGAACGTTACGCCTATTACCTGGACGACAAGAAGCGGGAAGTCCGGGATGGGCTGGACGAGGAATTCTTCAACAACGGGGCTAAAAAAGGCGAGATTCTATGGCAGGCCGGCAAGGAAAACGGGCCGGTCATCTATTATTATGCCGATGGCAGGAAGTCCTACGAGGCCAACTATCGGGAAGGCAAGAAAAACGGGTATGCCACGGTCTGGTATCCCACCGGCCAGAAGCAATGGCAAACGGTGTTCAGGGACGGCATGACCAATGGCGTATGGCGCGAATGGTTCGCGGACGGGAAAAAGAAGTTCGAAGCCAATTACAATGACGGCAAACTGGAAGGCTTGGCGACCTGGTGGCATGATACCGGACGATTGTGGCAAGAGCGATCTTTCCAGGGCGGGTTGCTGATGAAGGGCACGGTACGCGAGTGGGACAAGATGGGGCGGCAGACTTTCCCGCCTCCCGATGCGGAAGCCGAAAACGGAGTACCTCAGGAGCCGGCCAAACAGGACAGCCCTTCCAGCGGCGCGGACCCACAGTCCCGGAATTGAAAGCAGACGAAACGATGGCGAAGAGCGATAAGAAATCCCGAGCGGCCGCGAAACCGAAAACCGGGGCGCGATCCGCGGGCAAGAAGTCCGTAGCGGACCGACCCATGGTCGACCGACCCTTGGTCGACCGACCCTTGGTCGGCTTGATCATGGGCAGCATTTCGGATTGGGACACGATGAAGGACGCGGCCAAGATCCTGGAAGGCTTCGCCATTCCCTTCGAAGCCAAGGTGGTTTCCGCGCATAGGACGCCGGAGCTGATGGTGGAATACGCCCAATCGGCCCGCGATCGGGGACTGGAAGTGATCATCGCCGGAGCCGGAGGCGCGGCGCATTTGCCGGGCATGACGGCATCGCTGACCTCGCTTCCCGTGATCGGCGTTCCTGTCGCTTCCAAACATCTGAACGGCATGGATTCACTGTTATCCATTGCGCAAATGCCCGCCGGCATCCCCGTGGCCACCATGGCCATCGGCAACGCCAAGAACGCCGGATTGATGGCTGCCCGCATCCTGGCGCTCAAATATCCGGCCCTGGCATCCGCCGTGGACGCCCATCGCGCTTCCTTGGACAGGGATGTGCGCGCCATGAAAATCCCGGAGGCCTGAGGCATGCGAACCGTGCTTCCGGGAGCCACCTTGGGCATATTGGGGGGCGGCCAGCTGGGCCGGATGTTCACCCTGGAAGCCAAACGCATGGGTTACCGCGTGATCACCCTGGATCCGTCCCCGGATTCCCCCTGCGGTCAAGTGGCCGATTCCCAAATCGAATCCGATTATGCCGACGAATCCGGACTGCGCCGCCTGGCGGAAAGCTGCGACGTCATCACGTACGAATTCGAGAACATCGATGCGCATGCCGTGGAGTTCCTGGAAGGCTTGGGAAAAGACGTGCATCCGGACAGCCGCGTGCTCCGCATCAGCCAGGACCGGTTGCTAGAAAAAAAGTTCCTACGCGATGCGGGGCTGGGGGTAGCCGCCTTCATGGCCGTGGACTCGCCCGAAGATCTCGCCATCGCCGCCGAAAAGGTGGGGTTGCCCGCGGTTCTTAAGACGGTACGGGGCGGGTACGACGGAAAAGGCCAGGCCGTGGTCGCCGACGCGGCCGCCGCTGCCGCGGCTTTCAGAAACTTGCATCGCGGGCATCCCCTGATCTGGGAGCGGAAAATCCCTTTTCTCAAGGAACTTAGCGTGGTGGCCTGCCGCGGCATCGACGGCATCGCCAGCGCCTACCCGGTTTCCGAAAACCTGCATGTGGAAAATATCCTCGACACGGGCATGGTGCCGGCGCGCATCTCCTCCCTGGCCGCCGCCAAAGCGCGCGCCATGGCCGAGGCCGTGGGCGACAAGCTGGGCATAGTCGGGGCCTATTGCGTTGAGATGTTCCTAATCGAAGGGGACGGGATCCTGGTCAATGAAATCGCGCCGCGTCCCCATAATTCCGGCCATTACACCCTCGACGCTTGCGTTTGCTCGCAATTCGAACAGCAGGTGCGCGCCATATGCGGCCTGCCGCTGGGTTCGACCTCCATCCTCAAGCCCTCCGTGATGGTCAATGTGCTCGGGGACGGGAAAGGGAATACCTTACATGGAGTGGACCAAGCCATGCGGGAGCAGGAACTGGTCTTCCATCTCTACGGCAAAACCCAGGCCGCGGCGAAGCGCAAGATGGGCCATTTTACCGTCTTGGGGGATAGCGTGGATGCCGCTCTGGCCAAAGCCCGCACGGCCCGCACCCTGTTGCGTTGGTGCTAATCGTTTCAAAAAGGAGCGTTGCGCGTGACGCTTGGACTTTTCCTTTTCGTGTTTTCCACTCTCAGCGCCTGGTCGTTGATGCATTGGTACGTCTTCCAAAATTTCGCGGCCATCGGCGTCAGTAGGGCCTTCTTGATTCCGGTCCTATGGGCGCTGGCCCTGAGCTTTCCCATCCTCAGGTTGCTCACCTTGAAATGGCGGAATTCCCTGACGCGCATCCTTAATTGGATTGCGGCTTGCTGGATGGGTTCGGTATTCGTGCTCAGCTTCTGGTTCCTGATCTCTTCGGGGGTGCGCCGGCTTGCCGGTCTCCTCGGATTCGCGGGATTGGCCGCCGATGCAGGCCTATGGATCGCTTCCACTGCATTCGCCGTCGCCGGCATGATCGGATGGGGATTGCTCAAAGCCTTCCGCGGCCCTAAGGAAGTCCGTTATGCCATCGATCGTTCCGCCCGCTACAGGCGGGGGGAATCCGTGCGCATCGTGCAGATTTCGGACGTGCACCTGGGATTGACCTTGGGCACCGAGTTCCTCCGAAAACTGGTGGAGCGCATCAACGGGTTGCGGCCGGACCTGGTATTCATAACCGGCGATTTCATCGATCCGGAGTTCCCTTCAGACGTCGAGGCCGCGGCCATACTGTCCAAGCTGGTCCCTTCCCAGGGAACCTATGCCGTGAGCGGCAACCATGAATTCTACGCCGGACTCCCCCGGTTCCTGAATTTGATGGCGGCGGCGGGCATCCCGGTGCTGGCCAATGAAGTGCGCGCCACGCCATCGGGATTGCAGATCGCCGGCATCCACGATCAATCCGCCAACCGTTTTCCGCATCTGGGCGTGGCCTGCGATTTGGGTAAAGCACTCCGTGATATTAATCACGGATCCCCTTCTTTTTTACTGGCCCATCAGCCCAAGGAATTGGAGCCCGCGCATGAGAGCCGCGTGGACCTGGTGTTCTGCGGTCACACCCATGCCGGGCAGGTGTTCCCTTTCCTCGCCGTGGTGCGTCTGGCTTTCCGCTATGTGGCCGGGAAATACGCCTTGGGAAAGGAAACCGATCTCATCGTGAATACCGGGACCGGGTTCTGGGGCCCGCCCATGCGCATCGGGACGGATTCGCAGATCGTGGTCGTGGATTTCCGCTATTGAATCCCGGCGTTTCATGAATTTGGGTTTCGCGCCGGCGTTTAAGATTCAAGAATCGCAAAAGTACTGAACCGGCCTTGCCGTCCTTTCCGGTTTTGTCGGTATTCGCGGCATGCCGGCAAGCCCCGATCCCTTCCGCGCGATTTTTTTTAACCTAATTTCAAAGGAAGCGGATAAGTATTTTTCTCCGTATCGGTTCTACTTCTCCGACTGGGGTATAAGATGGATGTTCAGACTTACGACCATACGCATGACCTGGCCGATCTCCTTTTCAGCGAGCTGCAACGGCTCTATAAGGAGCAGGCCCTCGCGAAAGTCGAGAACAAGCTGAAGGAGATTTCCGCGGCCCTTCCCAAAGGCTATTCCATCACGGTGAATTTTTCCGTGGAGGTTTTCGACGAGAACCGGGAAAAGTCCCTGAAGACCACCGATGGAGGCATCACCTGCATGGACGGGGACCGGCCTTATCTCTCCAGTTCCGAATCCTCGCCCGCCAAATATATCGTTGACGGCGAGTTGATGAAGGTGCCGCACGACCATTGCCCCAATTGCTGGTCCCGTTGGAGTTTCAAGTCCCGCATCCGGGAATGCCGCGAATGCGGCTACCGCATGGGCAAGGAAATCAAGCTGCTCCTGGATACCAATGTATGCCCGCATTGCGAGAACAGCTCCATTTCCCTGCATAACCCGCAATGCGAGAAATGCGGCTATGTCGTGGACCAGAATATCGTCAGTTGGGGCTGACCACCCTTCCCGTCCCCCGTTTATTGCCCCCGCGGCCTTCCACCCCCTAAAATGAAGGGGTATGGCCGAACAACCCGCTCAGCAGGAAATCGCCGAATTGATTCGCCGCTTGGAAAGCGGCAAGTATGCCGTCGATCATATCCGCGAAGCGGGTGAGATCCTGGCCTCCGTGCAGGCGCCGGCCGTGACTTATGCAATGGCACTGGGATTTTGGGAATCCGCGAATGCGCAAGTCCGGATTCTGGGAATGACCATGATGGAAGCCTTGGCGCCGCAGCATGAAGCCGCCCGCGGTTTCGTGGCCGGGGCCAAGGATGCGGCTCGGCTGCTGGCGGTGGAAAGCGCGCCCGAGGTCCCCGATTACAGCGCCATCGGAGCCGTGATCAAGATGTGGATGCGCGAGCATAGGCAGCAACGGAACAAGCGCTGAGAGCATTGCTTCCGCAAGGGCATCGCACTTGCGCATCAGTCGACCCCTTCAGGATCATGGGGATTTGCTACCTTAACCGGATTGAAACTTCGAGGTAGCCCATGAGAACGCGCGTTCCCGCATTTCTTTCCACCTTGGCCGTCATCCTGGCGGCCCTATGCGGATGTGCCAAGAAAACGGTGCGAACGGCGGGTACTCCGGACAATGTCCTTTCCTATGGAATCTATACCGCATCCTCTCTCGACTCCGGCCTTTCCGTGAAACTCAGCCTGAACCAGACCGCCACCTACTCTAAGAAGAAATTCCAGGGCAGCTGCTTCGTCACCGAATACAAAGGCGAATGGGCTTGCGATAACGAATCCGTGGATTTCCATTTGACGGAAATCCGCCAACGCCCCGATTGCAATACGGAAGACTGGCGATCGGACAAGGTGGACAAGCATACCCGCCGCCTTATCCGCAGCGTTACCGTTACCTCCTTCGAGCTCCTCGATCAAGATGATCAATCCTCCGATGAATGGGTTAAGTTCGTCAAACGCTGAGGCCAGCGAATCCCGGGAAATGCCTTCGTGAATGCTCCGGAACCGCCGAAAGGCCTCCGCAATAAATTGGCCTCCGCGGGAGGCACCGTCCTGGCCTTGCTGCTGCTGGTGCTGGCGGTGTGGATGTTCGGCAGGACCTTGCGCCAATACGATCTGCACGAGGTGGTCCAGCGCGTGGGGCGCATTCCGGTCCATCGTCTTGCGCTGGCCTTGCTCTTTACGGGATTGAGTTACTTCTTCCAGACCGTTTACGATTACCTGTCGGCCAAGTCCGTGCATATTCACATCGCCCCCTGGCGCGCGGTCTGGGCCGCTTTCATCGGCAACGCCTTCACCAATAATATCGGCTTCTCGCTCCTGACCGGCACTTCCCTGCGATTCCGCTTTTACCTGGCATGGGGCTTCTCGCCCTTGCAGGTGGCGCAGTTCGTGGCGCTATCGAAATTGGCCTTCGTCAATGGCCTTTTCCTCTTCGCCGGCGTCGCGCAGATCGTCGCGCCGGTGCAATTGCCGGCTTCCATCAAGCTCCCCTTCCCCCAGCATACGCTGGGATGGCTTCTGGTGCTGCCGACGCTTGCTCTCGTGATCTGGAACGGGGTTTCCCGCTCTGAAACATTGTCCCTGGGCAAGCTCAAGCTGGTGCGCCCGGCACAATCGCTTTTCATCCTGCAAATCGCTTCCGCCAGCGTGCATTTCGCCTTCGCGGCCGGCACCCTGTATTTCGCCCTGCCCGCGGAAGCCTTGCGGGATGCGGGCTTCGCGAACCTGCTGGCCTTCCTGGGCACCTTTATGGCCATCAAATTCGTAGTGATGTTCGTGCCCGTGCCGGGCAGCCTGGGCGTTTTCGAAGGCGCTTCGGTGGCGGTGCTGACGCCGGCGATCCCGGCTTATCCGGTGCTCGGCGCCTTGCTGGCCTACCGATTGATCTTCTACGTGGTGCCTTTCATTTTCGCCATGCTGATGCTGTTGGGATACGAATTCCTGTCTCCCAAAGGATTGTTGGCATCGCTGTTGCGCGGCCGTAAGCGATCCCTGACGCGCGATGGCAATGGCGGCGGCAAGGATGCAACTCCCGGCAGCTGAAGCATCAGCGGTGTCCGGTGATTCCGGGAGCAGCGCCGGTTAGCGCTGATTAGCGCACATGGAAGCCGCGAAAACCTTGCAGCTCGCCGGTGGCGGCCTTGACGGAATCCACCAGCGCATGCGGGGGCCCCTTGCGGCACCAGGTCAGGAATTCATCGAGATTGTCGCGCACGCCTTCAACCTCGATATGGACCGAACCATCATCTTCATTGCGCGCGAACCCTTGCAGTCCCAGGCGATCGGCTTCGCTGCGGGCGGTAGCGCGGAAGAATACGCCGTGCACCTTCCCGGTGACGTTGATATCGTAGTGGAGTAACATGGCGGGTACCAAAATAGATAGGCAGGCCGGAACTTCCTAGTTTTGGGAAGATGGCCGATCAACCCTGGGGAGCATTCATAGAGGCAGGTCCCGGCGACTGGCAAATCCTGCAACAGGATACGCGCGGCCATGCCCTTATCGCCGTCTCGGGCCGGTGGGCTCCCAAGGTTTCCATGGGATTGTTGGGCGCCGCGGGTGGGAACGTGGAGTTGCGGCTGGTATGGGAAGCCACCGGCGTTCCCGTGGGCGCGAACCTGGCTTGGCAGGCCGTGGAGACTTCCCCGGACGGCCGTTGGAAGGGCGAATTGGGGGAGGTGCCGGCCGGCGGACCTTACCGCTTGGAAACCCGCTTCAATCCCAGAGGGAACAAGCTGGGGGAATGGTCCCTGCGCGGGGACATGCGGCATTTCCTGGGCGTTGGGGATGTGTGGTTGATCGCGGGGCAGAGCAATGCCGGCGGATACGGCCGCGGCCCTTACGACGACGGGCCGGAACTGGGATTGCACATGTTGCGGCATAACGGGACCTGGTCCCTGGCCGCCCATCCCCTGAGCGATGCGACCGGATCCGCGTTCCCGGCCGCGCGCGAAACCTACAATACCGGCCATTCTCCTTTCCTGCATTTCGCCCGCGCCCTCAAGCGCGAGCTCGGCCATCCCATCGGCCTCTTACCCGCGGCCCTGGGCGCATCGCCCCTGGAGGCATGGCATCCCGGGACGGGGGAGCTTTTCGCGAATGCCAGGTCGATGGTGGAACACGCAGGCGGGCGCATCAAGGGCATGCTTTGGTACCAGGGGGAAACGGATGCTGAACCCGGCAAGTCCGGGGATTATCTGGAGCGCTTCCTGGCCGCGGTGGCGGGCTGGCGGTCGCGATTGGCCATGCCGGACCTCCCTATCCTCACCGTGCAACTGGCCCGCTACCTTTCCGATCGACCCGGGGAAGAGGATTTGGAATGGTCGCAAGTCCGCGAGGCCCAACGCCAAGCCGCGTTACGGGACGCGCGCATCAGCGTCACGCCGGCCCTGGATTTGCCGTTGGACGATACCATCCATATCGCGACGGCGGGCAACCTGGCCTTGGGGGCGCGTTTGGCCCGCTGCGCCCTGGGCGCGGTTTATGGAACGGCGCCCATGGAATGGCGCGCACCCGACTTGATAGAGTCCGCCCTGGAAGACGGGCATGTGGTCCGGCTCCGGTTCGCTCCCGTGCTGAGCCGCTTGGAATCGCAAAACCCCAAGGCTTGCCCTTTCCGGGTTGAGGACGAGGACGGTCCCATTCCCATCGACAAGGTGCTTTATTTCCATCGCGACTCGGTGAAGCTTTTTCTGGCCAGGCCTCCGCGCGGCCCAACGCGGGTAAGCTGCGGCTATGGCGAAAATCCGGATCTTCTACCCGTGGATGTGGAGCGGCAAATGCCCGTTCTGTCGTTCCACTCCGTTCCGGCTCCATCCTGATTCGCTTGGTAGTTTAATTTACGGTGCAGGCATTCCCCGTCAGGGATGCGGAAAGGCGGTATACCATGAGAACCTTCCCGGTAAAATCACGATTTCCTCGGTTAACCTTGAGCATGGCGGCGATGCTGTTGTCAGGGGGGGCCATACTCCCCTGGACGGCGCAAGCCGCTGCCGCCAACGCGGCGAATTCCGCTAAAGAGGAGGCCCTGAAAGCCGACCTGACCGCGCGGCCGGCCAGCGAAAGGAAAACCGTGGACCTGACCGTTTACAATTCCGGTTTGTCCCTGGTGCGCGAAGAACGCACCCTTAACTTGAGCAAGGGGACGAATCGCGTGCAAGTCCCGGACGTGCCCGCCACCATCGATCCCACCTCCTTGCATTTCGCCTCGTTGACTGATCCGGAAGGCGTGCGCGTGCTGGAGCAGAATTACCAGTATGATCTGGTGAACCAGGCCAAGCTGCTGGAGAAGTACCTTGGACGGCCGGTGGAGTTCCTGCGAATGGATGCCGGCAAGCAGAAAGAGTATTCCGTAACGGGCCGGATCCTGGCGGTGGGCGGCAATCCTGAGCTGTACGGCGGGCAACAAGGCTCGGCCAATTCCGGCTTGGTGGCCGAGATAGACGGCAAGATAGAATTGAATCCCGCCGGCAGGCTGGTGCTGCCGAGCCTGCCGGAAGGCTTGATCCTGAAACCGCAATTGGAATGGCTGCTGACCGCGGCCAAGGCAGGAGAGCAACGGGCCGGGATCAGCTATCTGGCCGGCAACATTTCCTGGAGCTGCGACTACGTGGCGCTGCTGAACAAGGCGGATGATAAGCTGGACCTCACCGGCTGGGTCACTTTGGTGAACAATTCCGGGAGCGCGTTCAAGAACGCAGGTTTGAAACTGGTGGCCGGCGACGTGAATCTGACGCGCGAAGGGCAGAATGGGGGCATGCAGGTCAGGGCCTTCGCCAAAGCGGCCATGGACGCTCCGGCCCCGCAATTCCAGCAAAAGGAATTGTTCGAATACAAGATATACAGCCTGCAACGCCGCACGGATCTGCGGAACAATGAAAGCAAGCAAATCGAATTGGTGTCCGCCTTGAACGCCTCCGCCCGCAAACTGCTTGTCTACGATGGTATGGATCAAAGCTGGCGCTACTACGTGAACAATCCCGGCTACCGCTCCCAGCAAAGCCTGGGGGAGCAGTCAAGCGGCAAGGTGGGCGTTTACATGGCTTTCCGGAATGACGAGAAATCCGGCTTGGGAATGCCCCTGCCGAAAGGCAAGATGCGCGTGTATAAGCAGGATGACGATGGCCGCGAACAGTTCATCGGGGAGGATCAAATCGACCATACCGCCAAGGACGAGGAGGTCCGCCTGTATCTGGGGAATGTCTTCGACGTGGTAGGCCAGCGCGCGCAGACCGATTTCCGCACGCTCTCCTCCGGCCATATGGTGGAGGAATCTTTCGAGATCAAGCTGCGCAATCATAAGAAGGAGGCGGTGGAGGTGGTGGTCATGGAGCATCCCTGGCGCTGGAGCCAGTGGGAGATCGTGAAAACCGGCGTTCCCTTCGAAAAAGTGGATCAATCCACCATCCGCTTTCCGGTCAAGCTGGCTCCCGACAAGGAGAAGACCGTGGCTTATACCATCCGCTATACCTGGTGAGTCCGGCCTAAAACTCCATGAAGATGGCCTGACGCCCGGCAGCCCCGTAGCCACGGGGCCTCCAGGGCGCCCTATTTCCTCCTCTTTCGCAAAATCCCTCCCGCAAACCTTGCCTTCCCGACCGGAAAGGCGTTATTCTGATCTTAGGCGATCGAGGTCGCCTAACCGGAGGGGACATGAAGACGTCCGCCTTTTTCGTTTATCTGATTGCACTGGCAATGGCAATCGCACCGGCAGCCTGGCCCTACGGAGACCGCTCGCATGCCCCTATCTTCGGGAAATCCTGGGGGCTGCAAATCTACAGTCCGGCTTTCCTCGAGAACGGCTATATCCCCGGCAAATACACTTGCGACGGCGAGAACATCAGCCCGCCTTTGCATATCAAGGGCGTCACCTACAAGGCGCTGAGCCTGGTTCTGATCATGGAAGACCCGGACGCTTTGACGGGCGACTGGGTGCATTGGACAGTTTGGAACATGGATGCCGGCACGCGCGTCATCAGTGAGAACAGCATTCCGGACGGATCGGTGGAAGGCGATACGGATTATGAGCTGCCGGCCTGGGCCGGACCTTGTCCACGCTGGGGCGTGCACCGGTACCTGTTCCGCATCTATGCCCTGGACATCAAGCTGAAGCTGCCTTCGCGGGCCACCAAGTCCCAATTGGATGCGGCCGTCAAAGGCCATATCCTGGATCGGGGCGAGTTGGTGGGCCTTTACGGCCGCGATCCGGAGCGCGCCGCCGCCGACAACTGGATCGAGCGCAAAGCCTCCAACTGAAATCCCGCGCTACGCGCCCAGCACTTTCCGCAAAACCGCGCCGGCGGCATCCGGTTTGCCCATGGCCGAGGCCCGGGCGCGCAAGCCGGCCAGGCGATCGGGGTGGGCAAGCAGATCCTTGACGCGGAATTCCAGGCCGGCGGCATCATAGGCTTTCAAGGCCGCGCCGTTCTCCAGCAGGTAATCGGCGTTGCGTTCCTCCTGGCCGGGTATGGGGTTGACCAGGATCATGGGAAGACCCATGGCCAGGCATTCGGAAGAGGTGAGGCCTCCCGGCTTGGTGATGGCGATATCGGCCGCGGCCATCAAACGTTCGATGGTGCGCGTATAACCCAGCGGAAACAGACGGCCGGGATGCGCTTCGGCCAAACGCCGCAAATCCGCAAGCAGTTTTTCATTCCGGCCCGCCAGCGCGACCAGTTGGAAATCGCCGGGCATGGCCAACAATCTGGCCGCGGTCTGATCCAAACCCCCGCCGCCTGTGCCGGCTCCCACCCCCGCGCCGCCCGCCATCAAGGCCAAAACGGGCCTGGCCGGATCAAAACCCAGTCCCCGCGCGCACTCCGCCTTGTCCAGGCGGGAGGAGAATACGGGCATGATGGGGATGCCGGTAACTTCAATGGTACCTGGAGGCACGCCTTTGTCCGCCATGCGCCAGGCGACTTCCTCGCTGGCTGCGAAATATCCGGCCAGGTTGGAATGGATCCATAACCGATGCACGTCGAAATCCGTGACCTGCACCCACACGGGGAGCTTGAAAACGCCTTTGCGGATCTTCCTCGCCAGCAATTGCGCGGGGAGGAAATGCGTGCAGATGACATGATCGGGATCGAGGTCCTTGAGTACCTTCATGAAGCGCACCGTGTTCAGGCGTTCCAAAGCCTTGCGCAAGCCTTCGGTCTTGGAATACTCCCGCGGGGGCAGGTCCGAACGCCCGTAGAGATAGCCCCAGATTTCCGGGTAGCGCTCCACCACGTAAAGGAAGGATTCCGCATACACCTTGCGGAACATGGAGGGAACCCATTCCATCAGATCCAGATGAATGGCTTTCACGTCCGGATAGGCCTCCTCGGCCTTGGCGCGCAGGGCTTCCGCGGCCCTCACGTGCCCGGCCCCGGCGGATACGCTGAGAATGACGAGACTGCGCTGGGCCATGAAGGTCTTCTTTCCGGGGAGGTAGGTGACTAGGCCGGCCCTGTGTTCCCGAAGGGCCGATGCGAGAATTCGACGTCTTCCATCTGCGGAACGTTCATCAATTGCTTGATCACCTCCGGCAATTCCATGCCTTCGAAAAGCAAGGCGTGCAGTCCTTCCAGGATATGCATGCGGATACCGATCTGGGCGGCCTTCTCCTTGACTATGCGGATGGTATTGATGCCTTCGGCCACTTCCCCGATGGCGGCGATGGCCGCTTCCAGGCTATGGCCTTGGCCGATCATCAGCCCCACGCGGTAATTGCGGGATAGGGGAGAGGTGCAGGTGGTCACCAGATCGCCCACGCCCGCCAGCCCCAGGAAGGTCAGGGGATTGGACCCCATTTTTTCCGCGAAGCGGCTCATCTCCGCCAGCGCGCGCGTGATGATCATTCCGATGGTATTGTCGCCCATTTTTAGGGCGGCCACCAGGCCTGTGGCGATGGCATAGACGTTCTTGAGCACGCCGCCCAGTTCCACCCCGTAAACGTCGGAGTTGCTATAGACCCGGAAATACGGGCCGGAAAGCGCCTCCTGCACCTTCTGGGTAACCTCCTCGTAACGGCTGGCGATCACGGATCCGCTGGGCTTCTTGGCGGCGATTTCCTTGGCCAGGTTGGGGCCGCTCAGCGCGCCGATCTTGAGGCAGCAGGTTTCCTCCCGCAGCACCTCCGTCATTAGCTTGAAGGAGTGCGCCTCGATGCCTTTGGTGGTGGAGACGAGGATTTGGCTGCCGTCCACCCAATCGCCGAGTCGCCTCGCGACTTCGCGGAAATGCTGGCTGGGTACCGATACGATGATCAGCTTGCAATTGCGCGCCACCCGTTCCAAATCGGGAGTAGCGGTGATGTTTCCGCTGAGGCCGAGGCCGGGAAGGTATTTCGCGTTCTCATGCGTGGCGTTGAAGCGTTCCGCCCCTTCTTCGGTGCGGAACCATTGCAGGACGGGGTGGCCTTTGGTCCCGATCATGTCGGCCAAGGCGCTTCCGAAGCTGCCCCCGCCGATGATGCCGATGGTTTCCATGCTTTCCTTGCTTTCCGTCATCGCGCCTGCTTCATTGCGTAGGTAGTCCCTGGTCGCCGTTCATTCCCGTCCACTCCGCCGCCTCCGCCCGCTCCAGCCCGTAATGGCGAAGCCGGTTGCGGTAATAATAAAGCAATTTCATGTTTTCCGTGTAAATGCCCGCGGGCCCTTGCAGCAACACTTCGCCATCGTGGAAGGAAGCGAAATGCACCATGGCATGGGCGAAAACCTCGGTCGCCTCCGCTTCCCGCACGTCATCGGCCAAAAGGATCTCGCCGCGCGAGGCCAGTATGCGCAAGCGTCCCAACAAGCGCGACAGTTCGGCATGGACCTCCGCGATGGGCGCGGAATGCTCCGGACCGGCCGTGCGCAGTACGCGGTACAAATCGTATTGGGGCGTGCGCGCGCGCATCACCGCGAAGGCGGCGAATGCGGCCGCATGCGTGCTCATGGCCACGTTGTCGCGCCGGAACGCCTTGAGGATGCTCCGTCCCAGCTCCCGGGTGTATTCCTGGTCCCTTTGTGCATGGTGCCGCGGCCGGCCGTCCGCTTCCACGTATTTGCGGCGATCCACGGCGCGGCCATGGGAGTCGCGGCTGACCCCCAGACGGTCCACGCGGTTGCCGAACAGATCCAACGGCTCGCCGAAGTGCATGTGGATGCGTGAATTCATGCTTTGCAGGTTGCGCCAGAACTTGAGCATGCGCATGGGCCGGCTGAAGTCGCTGCGCACGCGTATGTACCGGCTCTTGCCGGTTTCCTGAAGATGATCCTCGATCAGGGATTGGGCCTCCAGCACCAGGCCGCAGGAAAGCGTGCAGGGAATGACGAAGAGATCCGCATCCGGCTTGCCTACCTGCAGATTGGATACGTATACGTTCACGCCGCATCCCAGCAGGCCCAGCTTGAGCTTCTGCTCCACTTCGCCGCTCCGGCTGCGCGTGCCGCCCGGGAAGAAGAGGTTATGCTGACCCATTTCCATGGACAGGGTGGCATAATGCTTGAGGGCGTTCTTGTATATGCCGTTCTTCTTGCGGCGGTCCACCTTATAGGCGCCCAGGTTGTTCAAGAAGAAGGAGACCACGGGATTGCTGAACAGGTTCAGGCCCGCGCCGTAGGTGAAGGGCGGCAGCCGCTTCTGGTAAAGCCCCAAACCTATCACTACGCTGTCCAGATTGCTCACGTGGGTAGGCGTCATGATCAATGTGGCGCGACCGGCCAATTCGCGGATATGTTCCAAAGGCCCGCTGATGACCAGGTTCTCCTCGAGGTTGAGGCGCGCGCCCAGGTATTTGAGCCAAGCGGCGGGGGAGAACCGGCTGAGCATGGCCTTGAGCCCCCAAGGGAGAAGCTTGGCGGCGAATTTGTGGACCACGGGATGGAAATAGCCCATGATCTCATCCACGTACATTCCGGCGATGCGTTCCAGGATGCGCTCCCGCTCCTCTTCGCTTACCTGGTGGAATTCATGGCCCACCCGGTTCCAGAAGCGCGATTCCTGGCGATCCTCCTTGCCGCGCTTGCTCGCCTTGAGGCGGTCCTGCTCCTGGTAGACGGCGTCATTGATGATGACTTCTAGGCTCAGATCCCGGGATTTGCGCACCATCTCTTTATGGTCCGCCACGGTGCGGCGTATGACCTCGCTGCGCACGTGTTCCCGTTGCTCGCGAGTGAGCCGCAAACCGGTTTCGGCCCTTTGGCCGGCGTCGCTTGCCCGGGCGGCCGACGCGGATTCAGGCAAAGAGTGCCTCTAAAGCGGGGATGTCCAGTTCGTCCAAGCGCCGGACCACCTTGTGCGCCTTGGCCAGCACGGCGCCACCATGCGTACCCGCCACCCCCACGGCTTTCATCCCGCCGGCCAGGGCCGCCTCCACGCCCATGGGCGCGTCTTCAAAGACAACGCAAACGGCGGGCGCGCGTCCGATCTTGGCCGCCGCTTTGAGGAAAACATCGGGATCGGGTTTGCCTTTGCGCACGTCCTCCGCCGAAACGATGGCGGAGAAGAAATCCTTCCAACCCAGCAGGTCCAGGGATGTGGTGATGTTGAGGCGATGGGTGGAGGATCCGATGACGCGCGGGATGCCCGCCTCGCGCAGGCGCTCCAGGAAAGGGCCTACGCCGGGAAGCGGCTCCAGGCCGCGCTCCAGAATCAGATCCCGGTACAGGACTTCCTTGCGCAGGGAAAGGCGGCGGATTTCCCCTTCGTCCCGGGTCCAGCCCAATATGCCCGGGATGATGGCCTCGTTTTTCATGCCGAAGCCCTTGAGGAAGTGGTCCGCGGGAAGG
>JBDSWM010000152.1:0-17241 GCA_039926685.1 Fibrobacteria bacterium
CCCCGCACCGGATGCGGTCCGGGATGCGTAAGAATGCGTTATCGGGATTCTTCGTCCAAACCGGGGAGGACGCGAGAAGCGTGGACGGAAGAGTTTTTCCTGCGGATTAAAGCTACCCGATTTCCTCCGCCAGCATGAAGAAGCGATCCCTCGTTTTTCCTGCCCGATTTCTTCAGACGGTCACAGTACTGGCCGGCATGGGCGCTCTTGCTCTCTTGCTTTGGGAACCGCATATCGAAGGGAGAAATGCGCACGCCACGATCTTTGAAATCTATTTCAAGGATCCATTTTTGGCGTATGCGTATTCGGCGTCCCTTCCCTTTTTCATGGCGCTCTATCAGGCCTTCAAGGTGCTTGGGTACATCGGAGAGGGCAAGCCGTTCTTACCGGCGACCGTGAAGGCTTTTGGGACTATAAAAGTTTGCGCATTCGCCCTTATCGGGTTTGTCGTGGTCGGAGAGTTATTCATTATGCTGGGCGATAGCGATGACCGTGCGGGCGGGGTTTTCATAGGCCTCCTCATCGCTTTCGGATCCCTGGTCATCGCCGCCGCGGCTGCGATGCTTGAACGGACATTCGGGAATGCCGCGGACATGAAAACCATTTCTCCGAGGTCCTCTCTTGAATAAGGAAGCAATCCGCTTCAAATCCGGCATTGCGCAGGGCTCGATCGGAATTTTCCTTCTTCCCGTGGCCGATAAGGGCCATGAAGAAAAGGAGAACGCAATGGGACTCATGAATGCTTTGGGATTGAACGGGATGAATCCGCATGCATCATTGACGGTGTAGCGGAGCCGTCACGTGCTTGAAATATGTTACTTTCGAAACGATGCGCTTGAAACCAATGCTCAAATACCTTACGGCCATTTTTGTTTTCAGCGCGGTTGTCCATGCGGAAACCAGGCTATATGGACTAGCGTCTATCGGGGAAGCGCCCTATCAAGAGTTAAGCGATGTCGGAGGTTCAACGCCTGTTCCCCAGTCCGGAATAAGCGCTGAGTTCAGCTGCCGGTACCTTACGCCCTTTGCCAAGACTCTCCTCGGCTATTATAATCACGGACTTTTTGCGGAGGAATACATCGGTGTTCAGCTTGGCGCTGAGATATTCCGGCTAAAGCCCGCCCTTACATTCGGAGCCGGAATCCAGTCGGCGAATGAAAAGCGGTTTACCCTTGGTGATGATTTCAACACCATTCGACGGACCTATTTTCCCTATGGTTTTGGAACGCGCCTCGATATTTTTGACAAAATCTACGGAGAGTGGGATTGGCGTATGGGCGGTTATCCCTGGTGGAAGCTGGAATTCGGGTACCGCCTATTTTAGTCGCCCGGTAAATGATCGCGGCTAGTTGACCATTTGCTCGTACATGCGGCAGATTTCCAATAGAGGCTGCCGCAGGCGGGTGGAATCGAATACGGGATTGACGGCCCAGGCTTTCAGGGGTTCGGTGAAGACCAGGCGTTCGGGCATGGCCGGAAGCTTTCCCTTTGCCTTCCGCTTCATGAAATCCAGGCGGGCCAGGATGATTGATATCGCCGGAGCGGAACCTCTACCCGCTCCCATTTCCTGGGCATAGCGCATAACGCCATCCACCTTGGACCGGAATTCCTCTTCGCGGCTGCGCTCCAGACTGCCTCGCTTCCAGGCCTGCCAGATAGGCAAGGTCAGGGAAATAATGTCCACGCCTAGCTTGCCATTCGTAACCTGGAGACCGGGCACATTCAACAGGATTGGACCTTTCGCAGAGGCCAATCCCAATTGGCGGCGCAACTCGTTCACGCCTTCGCGCTCTTCAACCTCGGCCCAATACGCGGGAAAATCGCTTACGACTTTTTCCATAGACCTCTCCGCGCTGCTCGTTTCCACCGGGGGAAGGACGAAGGGATAAGCCAAGGACAGGGAAGGGTTGGCGAGTTCCGCCGGAAGGGGAATCAACGAGACGGGCATCCTGGGTGCCAGAGGCGGGGCTTTGATGGCCGCGAGAGCGGCATCCGGCCCGAGGCTGAGGCTGTCGTCGGGCGGGATTAGACGGGTAGGTTCCGAGAAATAATTCTCCGGGAGAGGATCCAGCTTGAAGCGGATCACCGGCGAGGCATCGTCCTCCAAGTGGGAGGGTGCGGTTCCGGGTTTGGGCGCGGCCATGGCCTGGGCCAAGAGGGCGCTGAGACCCAGGATACAGGAAGTGGCGATTCGTTTCGATACGATCATTTCGGGTCCGGAACGCATCCTTTCATAATACTAATTCCTCTTCGCGAATGGCATGGAGCGCAGGGTTGGCATTCGATTCCTGTCCGAGGATGGTTACAATTTGCGGTTTGTAGGCGTACAATGGGCCATGGGGGCCTGGACCCCGTGGTAATGGAGGTTTTAACTGAATCCGGCTTGGCTCTTACGTGAATTTTCAAAATACATAAGCGCGGTTTTTTTGCTTTGTGGTTGCGCCATAAATACCGGGAACTTCCAAACCGCGAAAAGCATGGATCCGGGCAAGGTCAGGTTTGCGGGAGGGATAAGCTCAGGACTGCATTTGGAAGAAGTCAGCTATCATGAATTGACGAAGGACGAGGTACAGAATGGCGGCGAGCCTGATAAGAATCGGCCCTATCAGCGGTCGCGGGAGCTGTTGAAGCCAAATCTATTCAACCTCACGTATCTTTCGGCGCTCTGTTTCCAAGTCGGATACGGAATGGGGCATGATTTGGAGCTTAACGCATCGGTAAGCGCCGCATTATTGGCGGCAAGCGGACGGCTCGGGCTGAAATATCAAATTTTGAACCATAACGCCTTTTTTTACGCCGCCCTCAATCCTACGCTCCTCTTCGCGGTGAGCGAAGGCGGAAGCAGCCCGGAAGACGAAATCACCGATGGCCAACAGATGTTCCTTCAGTACATCCTAAATGACAAAACCGTTTTCGGGGTCGAATTGCCGATCCTGATGACATGGCGGACCAAGAACGTTTCCTACAACTTTACGCCATCGCTGGCATACTATGCTGTGAATATCAGTAAGGCCGCGAATACGAAGCTTTCCGGAAACCATATGACCCTGGCCGGCGGACTCTCCGTTGGAACCTATTTCCGACTTGGAAAAATCGCATTGGGACCGGAATTTTCCCTGGCAGCTTTGAATTTATCCGAAAAGGAAAAAATCCTTAACCTGAATTATTCGCTCGGTATCATAAGCGATTTTTAATTTCCCATTCATGGATAAGATTGGGGTGTTGTTCGTGCAAGGCGGGGGCGAAGGCGCGCATGACGCGGACGCGCTTCTCGCCGCCTCTTTAGAGCGTGATCTCGGCGGAGGCTATCAGGTGCGATATCCGCGCATGCCGGATGAAGCGGCCCCGGAAGCTGGGTCCTGGACAAGGAGGATTTCCGGTGAAATCTCCCGTTTGGGCGAAGAGGCGATTTTAGTCGGGCATTCCCTGGGCGGCGCCATGCTATTGAAGTATTTATCGCGAGCGAAGGCGAAGCAGCGGATCGCCGGTCTGTTCTTGATTGCCGCTCCTGCATGGGATGGGAAGAGCTGGGATTTCGATCTTTTGAAGCTGCCGGACGGCATTGAGGATAAACTCGCTTCCATTCCGCGCCTCTTCCTTTACCACAGCCGCGATGATGCCGTTGTTCCCTTTGAGCATCTAGCCCTCCATAAAGCGAATATCCCGAAGGCGACCGTACGGGCCGTTAATGGCCGCGGTCATCAATTCGGAAACGACCTGAGTGTCGTTGCCCGAGACATTCTGGGCAGGGAATAAGGGGCGCTTTTCAAACGCCCCTGAAGCGGGGCTTAGCGCATTCCGTTAAGCTGCGCGAACATCCTTTCCTTTTCCTCCCGACCCGCCCTGCTGGCAATGGCCGAGAAGCCTACGGTGATTTCCTCATCGCCCTTCTCCAACCCCGCCATCACCGAATCGATATAGGCCTGAAGATCCATTCCGGCGCCATTGGCGCCAGGCACGCCGAGGTCGGTGTTCACATGGGGTGGGCAGACCTCGACGACCTTGATTCCCTTTTCCGCCAATTGTCGGCGCAGGGACTGGGTAAAAGAATGCAGGGCCGCCTTGGTGGCGCTGTAGACCGGGGCGGAGGCGAGGGGCACATGACTCAGGCCCGAGGTGGTATTGAGAATGACCGCGTCGCGTTGCCCCGCCAAATGTCCGGCGAACAGCATGGAGAGGTGGATGGGGGCGGTCAGATTGGTGGCGATTTCCTCCGCGGGAACATCCCAAGCCTGTGATCCTTCCAGGCGCATGAAACGCATCACCCCGGCATTGTTGAAGAGCACATTGATGCCGGGGAATTCCCGGACAGCGTATGCGAACAAGGCCTCCCGATCGGCTTGCTTGGAGACGTCGCAGACGAAGGTGCGCAGGCCGGGGTGGGCCTTTTCCGCCTCTTCCAATCTATCCTTGCGCCGTCCGCATATGAGAACGCGATTTCCGGCTTTCAGAAAACGGTCGGCCAGGGAAAGTCCGATGCCCGTGGAGCCGCCCGTGATGAGGATGGTATTGCCTGTCATTTTCATGTTCGATTCCTTGGTTGAAGTCCGACCTTGTGGCCATTATTTAGTTACAACTTACAATAAATAAAATAAGTAAGTTTGGAAAAGTCAAGCTAGGGGAGGGTTATTATTCTGGAGGCCGACAGGAACTATATTGTTCCCATGCCCAGGACAGGAATGACGGCGGAGGAAATCCGGGAAAAAGCGATTTTTTCGACGGTGGAACGCATCCGCCGGCATGGTTTCGAAAAGGTGCGCCTTGTGGATATCGCCAAGGATGTGGGCGTGAGTCATGTGGCGCTATACAGCCATTTCGCGGACAAGGCGGCATTGCTGGATTTGGTGTCGGAGCGATGGGTGCAGACCATGGATGCCATGCTGGAACAGGTTTGTCAGAAGAAAAAGGATCCCCTGGAGAAGATTCAGGAGTATTTCCTGAAGCTGCATCTGGCCAAGCTGGAAAAGGTCCAGCAAGATCCCGAAATGTACAAGGCCTTTGATAATGCCGTCGACTCCGGAAAATCCTTCGTGGACACCCATTTAAAGAACATGGGCCGTCAGGTCACCGGTTTGGTCAAAGAAGCCATGGCCGCGAAGAAAATCCATAAGGAGGCTCCCGAGAAGGTGACGGCCATCCTCGTCACCGGCACCATGGGCTTCACCCATCCCAAGCTGGTGGCCCAGTTTCTGCATGAGAAGCGGGAACCGTTGCTGAGGAAGTTGGTGGAAACGATATTGGCGGGACTGGGCTAGGGCTTACCGGGGAAAGGAAAAGATAAAAATGGCCTCGGACAAAAAATTCGTTGAATTCATATTGGATCAAATTCAAACGGCAGGGTCAGTGCATGCCAAGCCTATGTTCGGGGAATATGGGGTATATTGCAATAATAAAATAGTGGGTCTAATCTGCGATGACCGACTTTTCGTCAAGCCGACTGAAAGCGGAAAAAAATTCATTGGAGATATAGTTGAGGCCCCTCCCTATCCAGGAGCCAAAAGCTATTTCCTCATCGAAGACAAGTTTGAGGATCGCGAATGGATTTCGGAATTGATAACGCTCACGGCGGATGCGTTGCCATTACAGAAAAAGAAAAAGCAGAAACCGAATAAGGCTACGAAATAAGCAAATCGAGAGGGAAAAGGGATACCCATGGATCTACAGCTTTCTAATCGTCTAGCTCTGGTTTCGGGGAGCACGGCCGGGATAGGCTACGCCATTGCCGAAGCGCTTTCCCGGGAAGGCGCACGGGTTATCGTTAACGGCCGCCATGAAGCGGGCGTAGCCGCCGCTTGCGCCGCCATCAAGAAATCCACCGGCAATGCGCCACTAGGCTTCGCCGGCGACTTGAGCGTTGCGACGGCGGCCGAAGAAGTGGTGCGCAAATATCCAGGCATTGAGATCCTGGTGAACAATCTGGGGATTTTCGAACCGAAATCATTCGAGGATATCCCGGACGCGGATTGGATACGCTTTTTCGACATCAACGTGCTGAGTGGCGTGAGGCTGGCCCGGCTTTGCCTCCTGGCCATGAAGCGCGCGGATTGGGGGCGGATCATTTTCATTTCCAGCGAGAGCGCGGTCCAGATTCCCCAGGAGATGATCCATTATGGGACCACCAAGACGGCGCAATTGGCCGTGTCGCGCGGATTGGCGGAGTCGCTGGCGGGCACGGGCATCACCGTGAATTGCGTGCTCCCGGGTCCCACCAAATCGCGGGGAGTGGGGGATTTCGTCGCGGCCTTGGCCGAAGCCGAGGGGAAAAGCATCGGGGAAATCGAAAAGGAATTTTTCGAGAAGGTGCGCCCCACCTCATTGATCAAGCGGTTCGCAACCCCGGAAGAGGTCGCCTCCATGGTGGCATACGTGGCGAGTCCCTTGGCTTCCGCCACCACGGGCGCGGCGCTGAGGGTCGACGGGGGCGTGCTTAAAAGCGCGTTCTAGGACAAGCAAGGCAAGGCGACATGAAGGCTAACACCACGCACGATGATCGGTTCGCGAATATGACATTCGCCTTGGTGTACCCGCTGTATTTGGCGAAGATAGCGAAGAAGGGGCGAACCGAGGAAGAATTGCGGCAAGTCATCAAATGGCTCACCGGCTACGATAACAAGAAGTTGCAGGAATTGATCAAGGAAAAGGTCACCTTCAAAACCTTTTTCCAAAGGGCTTCCCTAAACTCCAACGCATCCCTCATCACCGGGATGATTTGCGGGTATCGCGTGGAGGAAATCACAAATCCTTTGACGCAGCAAGTCCGGTATCTGGATAAGTTGGTGGACGAATTAGCGAAGGGCAGGAAAATGGAGAAGATTTTAAGAAACGATGCCACTTGACTTCATTGGCAATCATTTTTCAACTCTTTATTTTCGGGTTGTTCTCCTTTGCGTTCCCGAATGAAATCAATCTTGGATCCGGAATTTCGAATTACGGCGGACTTTTAAAAGATCCCTATTCGGGAAAACAGGTTTTGCATTTCACCCCCTATTTAGCGTACCAGCTGGACTTGGGCGGATTGTCATATAGGATTAAATCACAGTATGTTTACGCAGGGAAATTCTGTTTGTTTTGCGGCGAAAAATTGAACGTCACCTATTTCCGGATATCGCAGGAAGTGAAATACCCTTTTTATGAATACTTGTATTTGGGTGCCGTTGTCGGATACCAATATCAAATCAGCACTTATAAATTTCCGACTTGCGCGAGTTTTACGGGTTGCGATGATTGGTCGGCCCAGGATCACCTTGCGGGGTTCGTTAAGGATTACGAGAGTATTTTTCTGCCGCAGTTATTGATCCAGAAGCGTTTTAAGCGATTCGAGAGTACGCTGTTCATAGGGTTTCCGGTTGAATTGAATGGCAAAAGGGAAAAAGACATATATGTCGACCAGGGGTGGGATGATTCTGGCAACTTGCCCATTCCCAATTACAGCGAGAAGCAGGAGTACGGCGTGCTGGTTGAATTGGATTTCGGAATGCGATTCCGCTTATGAACTACGGAAAAATCGTCCGACTTAGCGCTGTATATGATTTGATCGTCACATTCCCTTTCGCATTTCCGAAATTATGCGAGTTGCAAGTCGAATTTCTAAGACGGCTTCATGCGCAATTGCATTTAACCGGCAGTATCCCGGATTTCTTCCCGATCCATTACTTTTTCATCAATCTCATGGGAAGCCTCGTAGTCGTGTGGTCGAACCTGCGGATAAAGCACCCAGAAGCCGTTTTAGGGCTTTTCGATAGCTTCGCCAGAATCCTGTTTTCGGGTTTGATGATTTATTACTTAACCGTATACAAGGTCACGGGCCTACTTTGGTTTCTCTTCTTTCCGGAAATCACCTGGGCAGCCGTACAATTGTACGGGTACATGAATTACCGGAAAAGCGCGCCAACAAAGATGACCTTGAAATGATCAAAAACCCGGGAGATGTTCCCCGAGCTTACTCTTCGCCCGCTCCTTGGAATCCCGCGAAGGCCGGGAACTCATCGTGGAAAAGCAACCCATACGCTTCCACCCGCAGAGAATAGGCCATCACGTCCCGGGAAAAGCGCCAAAGGGAATCCGGCATGCTTCCGGTCAATGGCAGCCAAATCCAAACGAATACCATCACCAGGGACCAGGCCAGAACCAGGAGTGTCAGCCACAGGATATGGGGGAACAGGAGTATGGGGCGAAGGAGGACCGTCACTTTATCGCGCTGCGCCGGCTCGGGCGGAAGCGCCAGGCTGGCGGGGTAAGCGCCCTCTCCGAAAGGCGGATACTCATCGCATAGGAATCCCCCATAGGCCAAGACGCGCGCCTTCCAGGTAAGGTACAAATGCTTGAGGAATTGCAATTTCGCGACGGGGCCGAGATTGAACAGGATCCCGAACCAGTCGAGGACGGCCACCAGCCAAGCGACCATTCCCAAGGCGCCGATGCGGTAGAAGCCCATGCCCATGATGCCGAACAAAGGGCCGCCCACCAATATCACATGGGGGAGTATGAGCAGGGGCCGGGCCAGAACGGTAAGGCGGTTGCGTGGTTGGGCTGGGAGGGCCACGGAAAAGCGGGGGAGGATGTCCATATCAGTGCCTGCGATCGAAAAGGATGCGGTAAGCGTAGCTCAGGGTTCAATATACATGGCGTGCGGGTTTACGGAAACGCAAGGGAAGCGGATATCGCCTTCCCTCCGTTTTCCAACCGGCAATTCTTCCGGCAACTATCTTTTAGCAGGGCATTAAGCGATTTTAACGCCGATGAGGAGCTTCGAATGATAATCGCATCCATTCTGAAAGAATATGAGAAATATATTTCGCTTCTGGATAACACGATTAAGCAATTGAATGGCGATGAGTTTTTCCAACATATCGCGGATGAGAATAATTCAGCGGCGGTTATACTAAAGCATATTTCCGGAAACCTTATCTCCAGGCTTACGAATTTTATGACCGAGGACGGCGAGAAGGATTGGCGCAACCGGGATGGCGAATTTGAAGTCCCGGACGAAGACATGAAGGACCTGCTCTCCCAGTGGGAAATCGCGAAGGGCTTGGTCAAGATTGAAGTGGGAAAATTGAAGGATGAGGACATTTCCAAGGTCGTGCGGGTAAGGGGTGAACGAATGAGCGTGGTTGAGGCTCTGGTGAGAAATGTGTCCCACTTTTCCTACCATGTGGGCCAAATCGTTTTCATCGCGAAAACGATCAAGGGCGACAGCTGGAACAACCAAAGCATTCCCCTTAAAAAATCCAGGTAGGTTGGCGAATGCGCCTAGGCCGAGTTGAAACGGCGGCGCCTGACCGTTCCCGGCCGTGATTTATGTGTCGTCGGTCACACGAGAACCGTGAGATACTACTATGTTTGGTATCCATGACCGCCCCCCGGCATGGATATATCCCGCCCTTCCCCTGCTGCGCCCATTGTCCCAACAAGCCCTGCCTGTTTCGTGGTCATCGCCCCCGCAGCCGTGCGGTGATTACCCTGGCGCCGCATCATCGGGTTCCCCATTCTTGCCCGGTAAGCATGGCCAACCTTCCCTCCCATGTCCTGGATTCCTTCGTCCGTACCCTGACCGATCATGAGGTGAGCGACGCCTTGCGCGATGCGCGTCGCAGCCACTATGATAGCCACCCTAGCCATGGCACGCACCTGAATGCCCGCGCGCAGCTGATTGCGGACTTGAGCCGATCCCGGCATTCCCATTTGCTGGTCTGGTCGGGTACTCCGGAGGGAGCTGTGTGGGCCACGCACAAGGGTGCGGGTCGGGTTGGAGCCCTCCTCAAGCAGAAGAAAGAGCAGGAAGCCAAAAGCGCGCTGCCCGCCGAGGGGGAAGGCAGCGAGGAGGTAGGCAGGCTGGTTTCGATAGAGCTGGAATGCCAGCATGCCGAGGAGAAGGAGAAGCACGGAGGGGACGGTGGAGCCCCAGAAGGACAGGATGGTCCTGAGCCGGATAAACATAAAGGCTCGGCAAAAAAACCCGCACGCAAACCGCGCTGGGCGGAATCGGGAGAGGTCTTAAGCATCGTACCAAGTGCCGCCGGCTCCGATACGGTCAAGCTCAAAGCCAGGACAGAACGAAATCCCGCTTGGATCAGCTGGACCGGCAAAGGCTGGAAGGGCTTCACGCATCAGGGAGAAGAATATTCGTATAAGGTGCCCGGTTATGGGCTGAATTCCATAATTGATCTCTTGCCAGAAAATGGAATCTGGGGCGCGAGAATCTCGCCGAAGGTTATCGAAATAGAAGCTGCCGATCCGGATGGCCGGACCTCCAGGGCGAAGATCGCCGTTTATCCCGACCACTCCAATACGATCAAGGGTCGAATCGGGGAAAAAGCATACGGAAGAGGTTGGTGAGCATGATAGGACGGAAAAAAGCCTATTTTACCCCTTATTCAAATTGGCCAAGCTGGTTGACCATGGGCTCAAAAAAATCCCGTTCCTACCTGCGACGGTAGAAGTATCGACTCCGGAGGGCGCCTGGCATCTGACCCTAGGGTTCAAGGAGGACGAAAAATCCAATGCTGTTTACATGGGAGTCGACTTGGGGGCAGGCTTCGATCCCCTCTTTCGCATAGCAATTCAATTTCCGATTCCTGCTTTGAAATTGATGGAGATCATCCCTCAGAAATTGAGGGAGTACATCGCAGAAATCAAAGCGTATTTCGAATTGGAAGGGAAAGCGTTCGTGAATTTTTCCGTGGGTCGTCTCGCACTTCGGGAATTGAACGTTAAGGGTGAATTCGGCGGGGTCATAGGCGCAAGCCTCAATTTCAGTGTTGAGATAGGAGCGAAAAAGGTTCTCAAGGTCATAGCTAAGGCGGGTACGGAAATAAAACCTGACGGATTTATCCAGTCGGGTGGAATTGGGAATGGGGATGAGCTTATGGTTTATTACAAATATTCGATCGAATTCGGAGGGCTTACAGGTACGGTTGCTTGGGATGTATGGGATGGAAAATTCACACACGAGAATACTTGGCACTTCCTGGATTCGCAGGAAATAGTGAAAACAGAGATGACTCGCTTGATTTGAATACATATGGCCACCCTATACGAAAAGATGTCAATGAGTGCGCTGAATGCAATAGCGATTTCGCTTATTTGCGGTGCGTTGATCATGCTCGTGGCGCCTACGATGCGGCAACTCCTGTTCGCAAGTCGACTTTTTAGCACCCACGTCAAAGCGCAAGTCCAGGACGCCTTTATCGTAGGTTCCTACCGGACCGGATTGAAGTCCGGTTCGTCGGTCGGGACTGCCAGCGATGGTCCCAAACATCGGAATTTGAAATTCTTTATCGTGGCCCAATATGAATACGGAGGTAAAACCTATACCACCCGGACCACCGCCCTATATGGCGAAGACGTTTTTCCTCCCGGCAATCCCGGAGTAGGGTCGGACAAAACCTATTTCAAGACCGCAGTGGCCAGACTGCGTCAAATGGCACCCAATACCGCGTATACTTTTCTTCAATCCAAGTATTCGGAGCTTTATCGAGAAGACGTCGAAAGCGCAATGGCTGAACTACCGGCGGGAGTTCCGCATGCGGAGATGGATTTGCCTATCGTGAAGTGGGCGCCCCGTTTGAATTATTACAACTTGCCTTTCTCCGACGGCATAAAGAAACCCCAGTTGATCGGATTCCTCGCCTGGTTCGGCTGTGCCGGCTTTCCATTATTTGTATTCCTAAATATTCTACGGACGGGGACCCCCCCCTAAAGGAATATATTTCCCAAACCTGGCTGGGATGGATTATAGGTGCGATACTCCCGATTCTGATCACCATCTCAATGTTCCGACACAATCGCAAGCTGCCACCGGAAACGGAACTTGATGTGACCATCCCCTCAAGTCAAATCCACAGCAGTTGAAAAGGATGACGACACTCGGGTTCGAAGGACTCACGGGTTCCATTTCCTGGGATGTTTGGGATGGAAAATTCACGCACGAGAATTCCTGGCATTTCCTGGACTCGAAGGAAATTTATAGAACCGAAAAGTACAGTTTGTTTTAAAAGAGTTTTAAAAGAGTATGGGAAGCCTAACCGAAAAAATACTGTTGTACGTGCCCTGCGCGGTGGTGACCGGCTTAATCGTCGGCGCTCTGGTCGTCATCGTGGCTCCCACGATACGGCATCTCCTGTTCGCAAGTCCCCCGTGGATCGCCCATGTCAAAGCGCAAGTCCAGGAGGCCTATATCGTGGGTTCATTCCGGACCGGATTGAAGTCCGGTTCGTCCGTCGGCACGGCCAGCGATGGGCCCAAATTCCGGAATTTGAAATTCTATATCGTGGCCCAATATGAATACCGAGGCAAATCCTATACCACCCGGTCCGTTGCCCTGTATGGCGGAGACGTTTTTCTTCCCGGCAGTCCCGATGGAGGTTCGGATGAAACCTATTTCACAACCGCAGTAGCCAGGCTGAGGCAGGTGGCTCCCAATACGGCCTATACCTTCATTCAAACCGATGAATCCAGGATTCACCTAAGCGCGGTAAAGATCGCAATGGTGAAGTTGCCGGCAGGAGTTCCGAATGCGGAAATGGATATGCCTATTGTAAACTGGGCGCCTAGTTGGAATTATTACAATCTGCCCTTCCCGGACGGGATAAGGCGGGGTCCATTGATTTTTTTCCTCGCCTCCCTGGCTTGTGGCCTGTTTCCAGGCGCGTTTGTCGTCTATCTGCTTTATAAGGATTCAGGGCCTAAGGGATACCTTTACCAAAGTTGGCCGGGATGGGTTTTCGGTGCATTTTTCGTTGTACTACTCACTTTGAAGGTTTACAAGGCCGATCAGAAGCCGCCACCGGAAAAGGATATCGATGTGACCATCCCCTCAAGCCAAATCCACAGTGGTTGAAAAGGATGACGACATTCGGGTTCGAAGGACTCACGGGTTCCATATCCTGGGATGTTTGGGACGGGAAATTCACGCACGAGAATTCCTGGCACTTCCTGGATTCGCAGAAAATTTACAAATCGCCAAAGCATCTCCTGTTTTGAGGCCATATGGGAACCCTATCCGAAAAACTCGTCATATACGCGACTTGCGCTATTCCACTCATACTCATTGGAAGCCTGCTCGGTATCATCGTGGCTCCCACGATTCGGCATCTCTTATTCATTAGCCCCCTGTGGAGTACGCATGTTAATGCGAAAGTCCAAGAAGCTTATATCGTAGGTTCCTTCCGCACCGGGTTGAAATCCGGATCATCGGTAGGAAGCGGAAGCGGCGGCCCCACATTTCGGAATTTAAAATTCTTTATCGTGGCACAATACCCATATCGCGGTAAAACCTATACGACCCAGACTACGGCCCTCTATGGCGAGGACGTGTTCCTCCCCGGCAGCGCCGGCGGAGGATCTGACAAAACCTATTTCAAGACAGCGGTGGCCAGGTTGCGTCAGTTGGCGCCCAATACGGCCTATACTTTTCTCCAATCCAAGTATTCGGAGCTCTACCGGGAGGATGTCGAAAGAGCAATGGCGGAGCTGCCGGCAGGCGTTCTAAACGCTGAGATTGATCTGCCAATTGTGAAATGGGTGCCTAGTTGGAACTATTACAACTTGCCCTTCACCGATGGGATAAAGCGAGGTCCAGCAATTGCTTTTCTCGTTTTGCTCATCGTTAGCTTATTTCCAACCGCGGTTTTCGTTAGCCTGCTCCGGACTGGCCCGCCGTTAAAGGAATACTTTTTCCAAACTTGGCCGGGATGGGTCTTCGGCGTGTTGGCCCCTGTTCTATTCACAATATATGTGTTCAAGAGCGATCACAAGCCGCCGCCGCCAAAAGATCTCGATGTGACCGTGCCCTCAAGTCAAATCCACAGCAGTTGAAAAGGATGACGACACTCGGGTTCGAAGGACTAACGGGTTCCATTCCTGGGATGTTTGGGATGGGAAATTCACGCACGAGAATTCCTGGCACTTCCTTGATCCTCAGACCATTTATGAATCACGCAAAATCGAATTGTTCTGAGAGCGAATGGAAACCTCTACCGAAAAATTTTTAGCCTGGTTTTGCTGCGCGGTTGTGCTTGTCCTTGGCGTCAGTACGCTTACTATCGTGGTTGCGCCCGTGATACGGCATTTCCTGTTCGCCGGAACATTATTTTGCACCCAAGTGAAAGCCCAAGTCGAGGAAGCTTACATTGTCGGTAGTTCCCGATCCGTGCCTCACTCCCATACCGGCCATGGCCCGTCACCTGGTTCAGGCATTCGAGATTTGAAATTTTTCCTCGTCGCCCGCTACCAATACCACGACAAGAGTTATACCACGCGGACATACGCCCTTTATAATGAGGACGTTTCCCTTCCCGGCCACCGGGGTGGCGGCTCGGACGAAGAGTATTTCGCTAGCGCGGTGGATCGTTTGCGGCAGGTGGTGCCGAATACGGCTTATACCTTTCTCCAGCCCAAAGAATCGCGAATCAGCGGGGAAGCGGTGAAGAACGCTATGGCGGATATCCCGGAAGGGACTCCTCATGGGGAGATGGATTTGAAGATCCTTAAGTGGGTGCCGGGTTGGAATTATTACAACATGCCCTTTTCAGATGGAATAAAGCTGCGCACATTTCTTTTTCTCTCCATATTTCTGCTTATCTTCGGCACGCTCGCGGGCTTTGTCGTAACGGGTGCGATGAAAATATATCCCGAACCGAAGGATTTTATTTCCCGTACCTGGCCGGGATGGGCATTTGGCTTGTTCATTACCTTTATAGTCTATCGCGCGGAATTCTTTCTCAACAACAGGCCGCCGCCTGAACGTGAGATTGAGGAGACCGTAACGTCAAACCAAATCCACAGGAGTTGAATATGACCCTTCCCTGGTACACGCTGGAAATCATTTCCCATTTCGCGGCCTGGTCCGTGATGGTGAACGGCATCGGACAATCCACGGATCGGAACCTTCCTTCCGCGGATGAGCGCTTTCCCATCAATGCCTGGATCGCCACGGGAACAAATACACTGGAAGCGGTGGTTTGGGTTCCCCCGGCCAAAACCCAGCGTCCTCCCAAGATGGATTTCACCGTGCGCGTCTGCCGTTACGAACCCGAGTCGAAAACACCCATCGTGCTCGGAGAGCGAACCTGGGCGCTGCCCACGGATGGGAGCGCGCAGGAATTCCCCGTGCATTTGGCGGCGGAATTCAAGGTCACGACGGCTTTGCCGGTTTGGACCTGGGCCGATGCCGATGCCCTTCCCGTCGACTTCAAGCCCGATGGCGAGCTATTGGCCTTTCTGCATGGCGCGCAACAGGCCCTGGCCCGGCGCGACCTAGACGCCGTGGTCGATTTGAGCCGCATCAAAGCCGTGGAGATGGCCGCCGCCTTCGGGGTTCCCCAGCAGAAACGGTTGGATGATCAGAAGAAATTCTTCCAGGAACTTTTCGCGGATCCCAAATTCGCCATGAAGCCGTTGGATGAAAAGGGAATCCGTCTGCACCGGCATGCCGGCGGCAGGCTCTGGGAAGTAACGAACGATCTGGGTAATCCGGCCGTATCCTCCCTGGCCTTGGAGGACGGCTCCAGTTTCGGATTGAATATGTACGTCTGCCGCAAGCATGGGAAATGGCTGATGTGCCGGTGAACCCGCGCCAGGCGGGTTCCGGGGTGGGCCGTCCCGGCCGTATTCCCTTATTTGGCTATGGCGACCTGTTTCGAAAGGCTTATGCCCGGTCCCGTGATTTTCACCAGGAAAAGGCCATCGGCCGCGCCTGTTTCCAGCACGTAGGCGCCGTTTCCAATACCGAATGTTTTGCGGGTTTTGGACAGCAGGGTCCGGCCATCCATATCGTACAGGGCGATGGTCACGGGCGTTTTGCGATTCGATGAGGAAGTCACAATCACGCTTCCCCGCGGTCCGGCCTGGATGGAAAAGGCGCCGGTCCCGCCTTGCGGAAATCTTCCTTTGCGCAATCCCGTGATGCCGGGAGGCGCCAACCGGATCATGACCACGCTTTTGGTGGGCAGGGTAACGGACAAGCTCTTTCCGGTGACGCTGTAATTCGCGGCGGCCAGGGGCTTGATATTGACCGCTTCGGACGCGCCGAAATCGTTGAAGGAGGTATATGCCTCCCCGGTGACGACTTCCGCGCTGAGCACGGTATAGGACGCCTTGCCGCTGGTCAAAGCGACGGTAGCCGCGCGGGTGGCCGTCAAATCCACGTTGGTGAAACTGATGTTGACGATGCCGATGCTATCGACGCTCGCGAACGCGGTCAGGGCCGGCATGGTGGCCCCGCCGCCGGTGACGGTTTGGATGGAGGACGCGGTTATGGGGGCTACCTTGGCGTTATTGACATGATGCGGTATGAATAATTTGAAGACGTAGAAATTCGGTGTTTTAGCCATCACGCCCTTGGTGTCGATGTTGACCAGCGATTGGATGACATTCACGCCTTGCGCTATGCAAGCTATCTGCATCCGGTCCGCGCGTTGCATGAACAGATGCAATTGCTCGCCGGCGGACAAGGCGTCCATGATGTTGTTCTGCTGCATCCAACCGTCCCCCGTGTCCATGAGCCAATCCCCCCACTCGTCCTCCACGACCTTGATCCGTTTGCCGGGATCATACGCGTTCATGGGCGGAATGAAACCGTTGTCGAGGTGCGGCTTGATTTGGAGGGCATTGGCGTGGTTGACCACATCCCAGTATTGGGCGGTGGTGGGATTCGCGCTGGGATAGGTATCCGGAAAATAAACGTAGTCATGCAACTCGATGCCATCGATGGTGGTCCCGATGGCATTCAGCATGGTCGTGACCCAACCCCAGCGGCCCTGCAAATCGGAGCCGGCGATCAAGAATAATTTCTTACCGTTGACCGGGGCCGACAGAACATTGTAATTCGCCGTGTAGTTGGAGATATAGGTGGTCACGTTCTGGTTGCCGCCGCAACCCCATACTTCATTCCCGATCTTGAAATATTTGACATTCCACTCGGGATGGGCCGGGTTGTTGTTCAGGTACTCCACCCATGCCTTGTTGTCCGCGGCCGCGCTGGCTTCGCTGGGACCGGCTATGATGGGTTCGGCGCCGATGGAGTCGCAGAATTGCATGAACCGATCCGTGCCGACGTCGTTCGAGGGATTCTTATTGGCGGCCCATTTATACCCGTTCGCGGCGCATCCGCCCGGCCATTCTATGGCGCCGACGCCGCACTCCTTGAACGCCTGGATGACGTCTTTCCGCATGCCGTTGATATTCGGAACCGTGGAATTCGTTCCCACCCATACTCCGCCGCCCCATTGCTTTCCGAGC
>JBDSWM010000153.1:0-24862 GCA_039926685.1 Fibrobacteria bacterium
CCTTGGCCGAGGTCGACTCCCTGAAATGCCCGGACGGAACTGGCGCGCTGGCTTGGATCCAATTCAAAGCCAGGTCTTCTGGGCGTTACCTCGTGAAAATCCGGGAAGCGTCACTCACGGACAAGGACGGCAATGTAAATGCGATGTTCGAGTCAGGGTTCCGGGAAGGCGCGGTGGTTGCGCAGACGCCAACGGCAATCGCGAGGGCAGGGCGTCTTTCGCTCGAGGATCGGGAACCCTTTCGGCTCTCCATGCAGGATACCCGCGGCCGGCTGATTTATCGGGCCGAGGGCAGGGGCGGGAGCCTCGCCTGGCATATTTCCGAAGCCAGGGCCAATAGGCGCACCCGGGAGGTGTATATACTCCGCATCTTCGCTCCGAGCCTGCGCGCTCCCATGGTCCAGGTCCTGGACCCGGCCATGGAGTAGGGTTTCTGTCAAAGCCTTCGCCTTATTGGCGAGCGGGCTTGGGCGTTCATCAGTCTGGGTATCTCGGTATCCGCCCCGGCGCGTCAGGACAGCAGCAAGAGATCCAAACCCGCCTTACGGTAGGTTTCGAAGCCGCGGTCAAAGGTCACCAGCCGGAATCCGTACCCCATCGCAAATGCCGAAAGCAAGGCATCCATCCAGATTTTCGGAGACGGCTTCGTGGAATTCGCGAGCCGCAACCATTTGGATTCAAATCCGGCGGGCTCACCGGACAGGAATTCGCAACGGGATTGCGATGCGATGGTTTCCCATATCGCCAGGGCTTGGGCATTCGTGCGGACATCTTCCTTCAGGATGGCTTCCGTCGTCATCAATCGCAAGAAGGCCAATTGGGTCCAGCGGCAAAGGCCGATCCGATCGGACGAGGCCAGTGACTTGATCCACTCCCGGGCGCGGCCGTAATGGGGATGACTGGGAAGGATCGAGGCGACCAGCACGTTACTATCGCAAAGATGCCGCATAGCCATCCGAGTCGGATTCCGAATCCAAGCGCGACGCGACATCGTCGGGGATCGCCAGCGGTCGCTTCCGCTTGGTGCCTACCACGGGCCATTCGGGAGCAGGCTCCTTGACAACGGCGCTCCAAGGCTCTTGCAGGGATTTCCGTACCGCCTCATTGACGAGTTCCCGGACCTTCTTGCCCCGCAAGGCGGCCGTGGCCTTGAGTTGGCGGTAGAGGTCATCCTCGAATTCAATTGTCGCCTTCATGGTACAATTTTACCATAAAACCATATAAATGGCAATCTGGGTGCCGCCATTCTGCAAAATTCGCCGATTTAAGGCCATTTGTGTAGTCAGATCCAGGCTCTGCAAAGGACCGAGTCGGTTTCTTTTCTGGATGATGAGGATGACGAAGCCGGAAGCGACGGCGAACCCGTGCCGATAATGGATGTGGAAAATCCGGCCTTCGAGGCGGCCCTATGGGGATACAAACAGTTCGTCAGCCGTTCCTGGGCGGGGAAATACGATCAGGGGAGCGAGGCTTGAACGGCCGGGGACTGATGGATCGCTCGCCGCTCAGGCTTCCTTCGCCGCCTGCTTCATGGTATCCGCCAAGGTCACGTACACGGCGGTCCAGGCGGCCTTCACCTCGGGCGTGAAGGCCGCGCCCAAACCCTGCTCTAAGGTCCACAATAACGCGGCGGCTACGGTATCGTAATGCTCGTCCTTCACATGGTAGCCCGCATGGCGCTTGCCCAATTGCTTCACGGCGGGAAGCAAGGCTTCGGGATTGTTCAAGCCGCCTACGGCGAAGGCCAAAGTTTGCATCAGGTTTTTCTTTTGCGAAGCCAGGTCGGGCTTGAAGAGAGGGCGCAAGGTCGGATCCAATTCGAAGAGACGGCCGTAAAAAAGCGTGGCCGCGGTGTCGGCTATGGGCAAAACCTGGTTCCAGGTGGATTGGACAAGCTGGATCTGGGTGGGAGTCATGGTGGGATTTCCTATGCGGTGGAAATCCAAAACTACGCATATCGGCGTGCGCGCGGGCCGATCTGTCAATAGCTGACAATTGATCCGCCTCCCCGACGAGGTAGGCGGACATTCAGGTGTCCAGCATTCTTACTTATCCCCTACAGGCTTGCGGCCGAAATTCCATTGCAGGCCCATGTATTGGTAAGGCCATGGGATCGATTCATAGCCTTCGGCGATCAATATGCCCGGCGCGGCACCCAATTCCAATCCCAACCGCTCCCGGAAGAACAGGAACCGGCAGCCCAGGGGCAGTTCGTACTGTTGGAACGGCACTCTCTGCATGCCTATATGCACGCGCGCGCCTCCATAAAAGGTCTCGTCGCCGAGCAGGATGCCTGCCATTCCGGAATAAGCCGCGGGGGAATCGCCGGTACCGGCAGGGCTATGCCCGGTCAATCCTGCCTGCAAGGCGAACAGGCGCGTTCCGTCGGATTTCAGGAAGGCGCGCTTGACGTCGAAGCCCAGGGCCAGGTAATCCGCGCCTTGGAACCGCCTGCTCCCACCAACCTCTACTTCAGACCCGAATTCGCCGGATTCCAGGATTTCATAATCCGCATGCAGGCCCAGATCGGTCACGCCGTTAAGCCCGGTCCGCACATGCACGGAGGGGGAGAAGGGAATGGCCAGCGCCGCCAGGCCCTGGACGCCGACCTGGACCACGCCCGGCTTGACGGGAACGGCGGATGCGTCGTCCGGAGGGATGACGCAATTCCCGAACATCACCAGATCCACTCCCAGGAAAACCAGGAAAGCCGCTGTCAGCCATTTCATCCCAGCGTTTTTCATACGGCCTCCGTTTGCGCGGCCTTGGCCGTCCGTTTGCGCGGCAGCGCCGCCCGCAGGCGATCGATGGTGCCGTCGCGGTAGAAAAGATTCATGGTCTCGAAAGGGATGAGCAGCCCTTCCGGGGTCGCTATATGCACGCAGGATTTCTTGACGGCGCGCACGTCGAAATTGTGGGCGTCCATGAATTGCATGATGACCACGCGGAACACGTTCTCATAGGAAAGCTGCGGCGCGGCGAAACCCGGCAGGCAGCAAAGCAGGTGCTTGAGGCGGCTGGCCGCGCCCTCGGGCGAGGCCGAGGTGCTGAAAAGCCGGATGGCCGCGTCGCGCAAATCCTTTTGCTGCTCGTACACGATGGTGTTGCGCGAGGAATCCAGCAATACGTTCGGGTCGATGAGATGGGTGAGGGGATGCACCTTGCCTTCGATCTTGAGCGCATAGGCCATGGCCAGGCTGTCGGGATTGCAGGGGACGGGAACGATGTCTTCCGGGGAGAAGAGATCGCATTGTTCCAATATGCCGCTGCGCACCTCGGTGAGCGTGATGCGATCGCGGCCGGAATCGAAGCCTTCGTTGCGGCCCGCCACCTGGGTGGGCTGGAACGTGACGCCGCGCACGCAAGGCTGCTCCAGGGCGAAGCGCAGGATGTCGCCGATCTCGCCGTCGTTGAGGCCTTTCTGCAGGGTGACCACGAGGGTGGTGGAAATGCCGGCCGCGTTCAGCCTTTCCAGGGCCTTGCGGCGCACCTCGCCGAGGTCGGCGCCGCGCAGGACGCGCAAGGGGCCCTCGCGCAGGGAATCGAATTGCAGGTATACCTCGAAGCCGGGCTTGTAGGCGGCCAGACGCTCCGCGAAACCGGGCTCCCGCGCGATGCGGATGCCGTTGGTGTTGAGCATCAGGTGGCGGATGGGGCGGCGCTTGGCCGCGTCCATCACCGCGAAGAAATCGGGATGCAAGGTGGGCTCGCCGCCGCTGATCTGCACGATATCCGGCTCGCCCTCGTTCTCCACCACCGTGTCCAGCATGAACTCGATTTCGGCCAGGGTGCGGTGGCGGCCCGCTTCCGGGCCGGAGGACGCGTAGCAGGTGGGGCATTTCAGATTGCAGCGATCGGTGATTTCCAGGATGGTGAGGCAGGAGTGCTGTTCGTGGTCCGGGCATAGGCCGCAATCATAGGGGCAGCCGAACTCCGTGCGCGTATTGAATCGGCGGGGAATGTCCCCGGGCTTGAGATAGGCGCGGCTCTTCCTCCAATAGTCCACGTCCGTGGCGATGAGGACTGTTTCATGGCCGTGCTCCAGGCAATGCTTGCGCAGCCATACCTTGCCGTCGCGGATCAGGACCTTGGCATCGGCGCGTTGCAGGCACCGGGAGCAGATGGATACGGTGAATTCGGCGAACAGGTAGTCCAAGGTGGGCATGCGGTTACTCCGGTTGCGGTGTCAAGGCCGGGATGCCGGCGGGCGGGGACGCCGAGGCGGGCGACGTAGCGGCGTCGGTTTTCCACGGGCTTCCGTAGCGCCGCCAATGCAGGGAAAGCAGGGCGAGGCCGGCCAAGGCCGTCCATTGCACCGAGGACAGCCCCAGGGCCACGTCGGGATCGGCTTTGAGGAAATCGATCAGGAAACGGAAACCGAAATAGGCCGCTATGAAAGCCTTGAAGCGGCCTCCTTCCGCCAAGCGGGATTGGACCCGCGCCAGCCCCAGCCAGAATAGGGACAGGAACGCTATCTCATACAAAGGGGCGGGATGGCGGGGGATGCCGTCCCCGTAATCGATGCCCCAAGGCAGGCCGGTGGGCAATCCCTGGGTCCCGTCGGCCACGCCGGCCAGGAAGCAACCGATCCTGCCGATGATCATGGCCAGGCAAAGCGGAAAGATGAACGCGTCCCCGGTGGTGGCGCGTATGCCCAAGGCGCGCTTGACCGCTTCCACCGCCAGCCAGGCGAAAAGGATGCCGCCCACCACGGTTTTCCCCTGCAGAGGACCCACGGAGTCCGAGGGTGAAAATCCGCCTTGGGACTGAGCGTACCAGGTCCACACACCCGGAAGCTTGGAACCCAGCAAGGCTCCTAGGCCGGCCGCCAGGATCACCGCCAAGCGCAGGGAGAAGGGAAGGGGATCGGATTCGGTCCGGCTTCTCCACTTGAAATACCGGTACCCGGCGAAATAGGCCAGGGCTTCCAGCACGGGATGCACCGGCAAAGGGGCGCCGTGCCATTCCGGAGGCAAGTGCAGGGAAATGGGCATGGAACTGAATCTACGTTTCGGGATCGCCGCATCCAATGGAGAGGCGGCCAAGATGGGGACTATCGGCACTCGCGGCTTATTATCGGCCTAATTCGCTTTTGCCGCCCGGGGAAATGCGATCACGGTAGCGAATCCGGAAGGAAGCCCTGCCGCTCCGCTCTTTCCGGCCCAGTAGGTTCCGGCCGCGTAATCCCTCCTCCGCGCGCGGCGCAAGCGTGCTGCGCTTTCCCCGCAGTTGTAACACCGCATCCGCGAAGGGCAAGGGTGGGGAAATGCCGAGCAGGATCCGTCCCGTACCGGAACCGCCTTCGCTGGCAGTGGCCAGAATCAGTTCCGATCCCCCGTCGGGCGATTCGTTGAGACGGATGGCCACGGTGAAAGGCAAGGCGGCCCGCAGGAATCCGGCTGGGTCAGCGGAGGCGACGGCCGTGTCCAGGATTTCCAGCGCGGCGCCGGAGGCGAGGAACAAGGATACCTTGGTTGCGGATGAAGACGTAAGCGAAGAAACGCGGACGCGCAGGATTCCGCCGCGCGCCAGGCTGACTACGGGGCTGTCGGCCGACTGCTGCAGCGCTTCCACGCGCAGGCCGGACCTTCCGAGCCCGGGCAGGATGGGCAAGCTGGCCACATTGCTCATGGTTCCCGATCCTCGCACGGCCATTTCCACGAAACCGAAGGCCAGCGAATCCAGGGCCGGGCCGGGACGCGCCATCCGGATTTCATTGTACCCGTAACGCAGAGGTTCCGGTAGCGCGAGGGGGTCCGCTTCCGCGATGGCCAGTTTCTCGCTGAACCCGAAGGCTTCCGGATTGAGAGGCGTTTTGCGGACCAGACGCAGATAGGCCAAGGTGGGCGCGGGCGCGGCGGTGGGCAAGGCTCCCTGGGGCAGGTGGATGGAGAACCGCAATACCAGCGAGTCGCCTTCCGTCGAGACCGGAGCCAAGGGGGCTAGCATGAGGGGCCCGGGACGCGCTTTGGCGGGCAAGGCGCCGATTCCGGCGTCCAGGCCGGAGGCGTTGCGGTAGTTCAAGGCCGGCCAGCTCCGCCGCAAGAACGGTTGCCCGGGGGGTGCGGGCGAAAGGAAGCCGGAATCGGTGGCGGTCCCGGAGAGGAAGGCGGTTTCCAACCAGCGATTTTGATCCTCGGCGGTGAGCCCGATGCCGGCCGCTGGTTCCGCTACCAGGGCCCCGGGATAGATCCGCGCCGGCAAGGTAACCTTCACCTGAACCGGGCCCGCTGTCAAAGGCACTTCCACCAGGGTTTCACCGGCCGCGGCTTCCGGGGAAGGGAAGCTGTTGGTGATGCGGACATTCGCGCCGAAGGGAACGGCTTTATCGGCGCTCACCTCCTGCCCGGCGGCAGAGTCGAAGGCATGAGCCTGGACGAGCATGCTGTCCATTTCCGGCGCCAGCGCTTGCGCGGCGAAGGCGTTGTATTTCATGCGCCTGGGAAAGGCGGAGGACAATTCGGTGAATGGGGAAACGAAGGGGTTTCCTTCCGGGCTGGCCCAATATAGGTAGGGAGCGGCGAAAATGTTGTCCGCCACCAGATGCTGGGCTCCTGAACGGAATAGTCCGCAGAACAGCAGGTAATTGCGGGAAAGGGTGTTGTTCAGGATGGCCAGGGGGCTTTGCTGCCCATCCTTGAATAGGAAGGCGCCCCCGGCTTGATAGTCCCCATCCGGCATAGCCTTTACGCGGAGTGCGGTTTCGGCATCGGCGTGATGGTTTTCGTATACGAGATTGTTCCGGAAGGTGGATCCGCAGCCCAGCGTCCTCTCCACGAAGACCGCCCAGGTGTTGTGATGGAAGGCATTGCCTTCGATGAGATGGTTTCCCAGCGCCATGCGGCCGAAACGATTGGCGTCGGCACGGGAATCTCCCGTTTGGAAAGGGCCGTGATTGTCCTGATCCTTGATATACAGGCCGAAATAGGCGCCCGTGATTTCGCAATCGCGCAACCAGGTATGGGAGGAAGAGTGGACGACCAGGCCCGCGTTCCCGAAAAATAGGGGGTAAAACGCGCCGCTGGTGCAATTCACGCCGCTCCCCCAGATGGACGCGTAGGCGTAGGCCGTGGGCGCGCCCCCATCCACGCGGATGCCCTCGATGCGGATGGCGCGCGTGTTGATCAGCCGCAAAGCCCCGTTCTTATCGAAATCGATCTTGGCGGTGTCCAGCGACTCCGCGCAGGTCTTGGGCGACACATGCGTTTGATCGTTGAACCGGATGGTCGGCTTGACGGCGGAGGCCGGATTTCCGGATCGCAAGGTCAAATGGTGGAGAGGAAACTTCACGGTTACCTGTTCCGGGTAAACCGCCGCGTCCAGGATCTCAATCTCATCGTAGGGATTGGCCTTGTCCACCGCGGCCTGTATGGACGAGAAGCTGCCGCGGCCATCCTTGGACACGGTATGCACGGCGGCGCGAGGCGCCGCCAGGGCGGCCATCAGCACCATCAGCAATGGCAGGCAATTTCGGATTCGCAACTAGGCCTCCTGGATCTTCTCCGTCCAATCGCAACTTCGGGCTATCGGGTCATGGCCAGCCAGTCCCGGAAGGAGAGGGGTTGGGTGCCCGGGGCTTGCAAAAGCCTGGCCCAGGGGATCGAGAAGGAGGCGCCGCCGATCAAGGTGGTGTCGAAGAGATGGTCTGGGGTCGGCGTGCCCCCGAACCGGCCGGGTATACCATTCAGCTTTATGGTGATGGGATCGGGGATGTCGTCGATGACTTTGGCGTTCTGGTTCGCTTCCGGATAATTGAAATGCTTAACCTGGAAGGAAACGGATGGCAAACCGTTTTGCTCGGTCTCACCGTTGACGGTACCGCCACTATCGTTGGGTTCGCAGGAGGTGAGAAATGCAGTGGCGAAAACGCCCAGCATCGCGAGGATGGGATTGCACAGGCGCGGAAATGAATTGCTCATACAGGTTACCTCGCGATCGAAGGATAGCGCCGGAAACGGTGCCTGGCACAGTGCACGGAGTTCTCTTCGACGATGGCGCTTTCGGCTTCGTAGCCGCATTGTATCTCCCCGGACGGGCCATGGAGCGGATCCCTGGCATCCCCTAGCGGATTATACCACCAACAGGTTCGCGACGCCCCAACAGGTCCCAAAGCCCAAGATAAAGCAGGCCCGGCGCGTATCCGTGTCCGGCCGGCGCCGGCTTCCTGGCGGGCGGTTTTCCGATCGATACGCCGGGCACGCGCGCCGCCAGGGATTCCCAAAGCCCATCGTAGGCGGGTTTGGGTTGGAAGTTCTTGCCGAAGGGCAGCGCTTCACCCCAGCCCGGATAGGACGAGGGAATCCAGGAAGAATAGTCATCGGCGACGCCCCAGATTATGAAGGTCCGGCAATTCGGATTGGCCAGGCACACTTCCAAGGTCCCTTGATAATCTTTTTTCTGGATGGCCAATTGGCTGTCCGTGGCCGGCGGCCGGATCCGGTAATCCACCTCTGTGAACGCCACCTGCAAACCCAATCCGGCCAGGCGCTTGATATTCGTATCCATATCCGCGAAGGACGGCAGGGAGTCGTAGCGGAAATGGCATTGCAGCCCCACGCCGTCGATGGGCACGCCGCGTTCCTTCAGCCCTTTGACAAATTCAAAGGTCTTGTCGGATTTCGGTCCCAAGCCTTCGTTCCAATATTCGTTGTAATACAGCTGGACATCGGGATCGGCCTCGCGGGCCCAGCGGAAACAGGAGTCGATATAATCGATCCCCATGGTGCGGAACAGGAAGGTGTCCCGGTACAGGCTGTCAGGATTGTTGGAGATGGCTTCGTTCACCACGTCCCATTGCGGGATCTTGCCCCGATACCGGCCCACCACCTCATGGATATGCTCTTTCAAAATGGCGAGCATCTCCTCCCTGGTGAAGGTGCCGGTAGCCAGGAAGGATGCCTCCTTATGCCAGACCAGGCAATGGCCACGCACCTTCATCCCATTATGCTCGGCGAAGGCCACCAAACTGTCGGAGGCGATCCATCGGTACGCTCCGCGCTCGGGTTGCAGTTGGCCGAATTTCATCTGGTATTCCGAGACGACGGTATTGTATTCCTGGCGGAGAAGGTCTTTATAGGGCTGGTTCACCGCAAAGAATGTGAGGCCGGCTGCGGCACCCAGCGTGAAATCCTGCTGATTCGCCAAGACCTTCAAGGTTTCCTTGGCGTCCAGGCATACTACGGAGGCAATCAGGATGCCGCCTAAAATGCGTCTCATGGAGCCTCCCGAAAAGCCGCTGAAAAGCGACGGAGTTTTATTGGCCATGCCTGAATTTAGCCTTTGTGCCCATGATTGGGTTTCGACTTTTTCCGGTCGCGATAATCCGCCGCTCGGTATCCCCGCGAAATCTATTTTTCCGCCTGCCCTTTCAGCACCCGTTAATCAGGAAAAACCGAAATGATGAAAAGCATCTGGGACCCGGTCGAAATCCAAGCCCTTGAAAACCGGATCGAGAAATTGACCCCCTATACCGTACCGCTATGGGGGAAAATGTCGGTGGGACAGATGTTGGCGCATTGCAACGTCAGTTATGAGCTCGCATTCGAGAACAAGCATCCCAAACCGAATGCCTTCCTGAAACTCATCCTCAAGCTATTGGTGAAGCCCACGGTCGTCAACGAGAAGCCCTATAAGCACAACAGCCCCACCGGGCCGGTATTCGTCATCAAGGAAACCAAGGACTTCGGGCTGGAAAAGCGCCGCTTGATCGAGCAAATCCGGAAAACCCAGCAATTGGGGGCGGCGCATTTCAATGGCAAGGCCTCGCATTCATTCGGTTCGCTGACGGCAGGCGAATGGAACAACATGTTCTACAAGCACCTGGATCACCATCTGAGCCAATTCGGCGCCTGAGGCGAGCGCGTTGGAGGCTGACGTTCAGGTCTTGCTTTCGAGCAGGCGGATCAGAACGCTGAAATCCTCGTCCCCGAATCCCGCGTCCATGCCCCGATCGTAAACGGACTTGAGCGCATTCACTTGCGGCAAGGTGAATCCGTTCCCGTCGGCCAGGGCCAAGCCCAGATCCTTGTGCATATGCTTGAGCGAGAATTGCGGCGGGAACGCTCGCTTGCGCAGCAGCGGCTCCTTCAAATCGGCCACTCCCGAACGCGATACGTTGAGTCCCAGGGCCTGGAAGAAAATGTCGTCAGGGATGCCTTCCCGGCGCGCGAAAGTGAGGCTTTCGGACAGGGCCTGCATCACCATGGCGATATTCATGTTCATGGCCAGCTTGAGCGAGGAAGCGCTGCCCAACGGTCCGATGTGCAGGATGGCCTTGCTGAGCCGCGCCAGCACAGGCCGGGCCGATTCCAGCACGGCGATATCGCCGCCCACGTAGAAAACCGTCTGGCGCGCTTCGGCGGCGGGCTTGCTACCCGTGAAAGGCGCTTCCAGGAACCTTGCTCCGGTGGCTGTGACCTGGCGGGCGAAGGTATGCGTCCAGGGCGCGGAAATGGTGCTGCATTGCACCAAGGTGTGCCGAGCCGTCAACCGGGGGGTTACCTGAGCCAGCACCTGCGCCACCGCGGCCGGATCGGCCACCACCAGGATGATCAGATCGGCATCCGCCGCGCTGGCTCCCGCGTCCGCCACGAAGCCGGGGAAATCCTTGGGGGTGCGGTTCCAGGTGGAGACGATCATGCCGTCGGCCTGCAGGTTGCGCGCCCAGGCTTGCCCTATGATTCCCAATCCGAGTACGGATACTTTCATGCTTCCTTTCGATTGCCGCCTAATGGGCGGGCTTGGCCTGACGGGCCGACAGGGACATCAGATTGTCCGTCCAGGCGATGCCGATGGCGGAAATGATGAAAACCAGATGGATGATGGTCTGCCACATCACGCCCGTCTGAGTGATGCCCATTCCCGTATGGGTTTCTTCCCCTAAGGTCCCGGCTCCGATGCCGATGAAGGATTTCAGCAGATGGATGGAGCTGATGCCGATGATGGCCATGGCCAGTTTGACCTTCAGCACCGAGGCGTTCACGTGGCTCAGCCATTCCGGCTGATCCGGGTGCCCTTCCAGGTTGAGCCTGGATACGAAGGTTTCATACCCGCCCACAATGACCATGATCAGCAGATTGGAGATCATCACCACGTCGATCAATCCCAGCACGGCCAGCATGATGAGCTGCTCGCTGAGGCTGGTCGCGCCCTGGATGAGATGGATCAATTCCTTGATGAACAAGACCACGTACACGCCCTGGGCCACGATCAAACCGAGGTACAGGGGCAATTGCAACCAACGGGAGCTGAATATCAGCCAGGCCAGGGGATGCAGTTTGGGGGTGCTTTCGGGATTCATCTCTGGCCTCTGTCCGGATGGGGAATCGATCCGCATGGATTCAAGCTAGGAAGTGCCGGGCCGGGAAGCAACGCCGGCAGTTTCCCGCCGGATCCGCCGCGTTTCGCGCACGATGTAAAGGGTGCCTAGCATGGTAGGGGCGATCCAGAACAGCCATTGCTGGCCCCGGATCCCCGTCAGGCGGGCGCCGTTCTGCACCAGGAAGGCGGTCACGGCCGCGATGAAGGATCCCACCATGGCCTGGATATGGTGGATAAGCCACCAACGGGGCGGGAAGGCGAGACCGCGCCGGAAGCTCAGGATATCCGCTCTTACCGCCAAGACGGCCAGCGCGCCGAAAAGCAGGCTCAAGCCATCGGTCAACGCCAATCCCCGGCGCGCGACGCCCAAGCTCAATGCCAAAGAGCCGATGATGACGGCCAGGGCCGCCCATGCAATGCTCCAATCCAGGGCGGTATGGCTGCCGGGCTTTTTCCGCCTCAGGACGCGGAAGCCGGAGAAGGCCTGGTAAAAGCTGAACATGGAGATGAACAGGAAAAAGGCGCTGAAGCGGTAAAGGGCGAAGATCAGGTTGGCGGAAATGAAGATCCACGCCATCGCGTAGAAGTAACAGGAGCCGCAGGCCCTATGCAGCCTGCCGCCTTTCCTGCCCAGCGTAAGCGCGCCGATGCCGGCCAGCAGGGATATGGTTCCCGCCAAAACATGCGAAGCCAGGATGGCCTTTTCCAAAGGGAACTGGGCTATTACGGGCATGGGCGCTTGCGGAAGTGTAGGAATAATACCGGGCGTTCACGAGCCCGCATCCGGTGCGCGATTAGGCGGAGAAAGCCGTACTCGCCGCCGGCATTGCCGGCGCCGTCCGCGCCGCTTGGATCACCCCGTGCACGAAACGGAGTTTTTCCAGCGCCGGCTGCGACAACACGAAGGGGTAACCGTCAGGAAGGCCCATGCCGCGATTCAGGTTGTTGAGCACATAGGTGAGCGGGAACCAGGCCTCCACCATCTTGTCGAAGGATCCCACCTGGTCCGTCGGAACCGTGCGCATGGCGGGTTCGTCGGCGCGGCGTGGTTTCAGGGAAAGCCCGCATGCGGTGGCCGTTTCCAGACTGTCAGCCATGTGCAGGTAATGGGCCCAGGTTTCCGCCCAATCCTCCCAAGGGTGGGAACTGGCGTAAGTGCTTACGAACCGGCTTTGCCAATTGCCCGGCGCGCCTTCGGAATAATGCCGCTTCAAGGCTTCGCCATAGTCCGGGCGTTCGTCCCCGAACAGGCGCCGGTATCCATCCAGGTCGCCTTCAGCCACCAGGCGATCCCAATAATAATGACCTATTTCATGGCGGAAATGCCCGAGCAAGGTGCGGTAGGGCTCATGCAACTGGGTACGCCGGCGTTCCCGTTCGCTATCATCCGCTTCTGCCAGGTTCAAGGTGATAACGCCTTCGTTGTGGCCGGTAAGCACCGGATCCGCGCCGGGCGTGGCGGGATCGGCCATGAATTCGAACTCGACCCCGTTCTCTGAGGTGTGGACGCCGGACCCATCGATGGCCCCGATCCGGCCTGACTTCCCTTCCAGGGGTAACCCCAAGGTTAACAGGCCGCATATGAGCCGGCGCTTGGCCGATTCCATGCGGTACCAGGCCTCCTTGTTGCCGGATACCATCAAATCCGGGATCACCTTGGTCAAGCGGCAGGAGGCGCATAGCGGATTGGGATCGTCCTCCGGCACCGTCCAATTGCAGATATTCTCGCGATCGTAATTCGCGCACAGGCGATAAGCGCGCCCTCGGGCGGAGGGCAGGGGGGACTCCCAACGGCCTCCGCCTATGGGATCCAGGGAACCCATGTCCTGCAGATCGGGCAGGAAGCCCAGCGCATGCCCGCAGTTGACGCATTGCACGTTTTCGAAAAAGACCAGGTTTTGACAATGATCGCAATGGAAAATCTTCACAACAACTCCCGCCAGTCACGGCTGCGTAGCGCATTCACCAATTCTTCCACGCCCGCCGTGGTCCGGTAGATGTCGCGTCGGCTCTTAAGGAAATTAATTTCCTTGCGCGCATCCGCAAGGAAAGAGTTGAGCGCGAATTCATTGACCCTTTCCCCGGTTAGGAACCGCGCCAGGAAAGGATCGATTCCGGCCTTTATCCGGGCGGCCTGGGCGCGCAAGGCCTCCAGCTCGCGGCGCAGGCGTTTGGCGAATCCCCGCAGGGTTTGCGCCGGAGCCTGCGATAGGTATGGCGCCACGGCCTGCAAGGGATTCAGCGCGAGGATATCCAGCAATCCGGCCAGGTTGCGCTCCGAATAGGCGGCCGTGACCTTTTGCATCCAAGCGGTCTTCTCCTCCCGCAGCGTGGGGTCGGATTCCTTGTCCGGATGCAGGGCGCGCGCCAGCATCAGGTAGAGGGCGCGGATGTCCCCGGCGGCGGCGTGATCGCGGTCCGCCTCCATCCGCCCCGCGTTCCCCGCACTTCCGGTCTTACCGGCCTTTCCGGCGGCTCCCGTCGGCCCGGCTTGCGAGGCCTCACCGCGCGCGCTATCCGTCGCTCTCCCGCGATCGGGGAAATCGGATTCGCGATACCCGTCCGATCCGAGGTATTCATCGTCATTCCCTTCGTCGGCGTCGTCGGTGTCGACCTCCTCGCCGGCGTCCTTGCCGGCCATTCCTTCCTCCGCGAAAATCCAGCGGCGATCCGCGCGCAGGTCCGCGCCGAATGCGGTCTCCAATTCTTCCGCCACATCGTAGAGGGTCTGTTCCAGGAGTTTCCGCGCGCGCCGTTGCAGCCGGCCGGATTGCAGATGCCGGCCCAGGATGCGGAAGGTTTCGATGCGTATGGCCAAAACCTTTTCCTGCAAGGGGTAGGCTTCCGCCAGCAGCCTTTGCCGCAAGCCCGATAACAAGGATTCCCTCCGGGCGATTTCGGAACGGCAACGGGAGATCTCCCGCATCAGGCCGTCCAAGGCGAGCTGCGATTTGCCGCTTTCGGAATTCGCATCCTGGGGGTTAAGGGATTTCCCTATGGGATTCGTTCGCGATTCGGCCATGATTGTGAAGATAGGTGGTTTATCCGCCAAATGTAGGATTTTGAGATTGCGGAAAAAGGAGTGGTTTCATCCCATCTTCGCCTAGGTGTACAATTAAATGGCCTCGGATCCATTCCGGCGGCCAAGGCGAAGGGCAGCGATGGGCCTCGATTCGAAAAGCGGATTCACGGCTATGGAAGTGATGATCACCTTGATTGTCGTAGCCATCGTAACCTCTTTGGTGATGAAGCCCGTCACGGGCATTTTGCAACGGATAAAGCTCCAGAACACGGCCGAAGGCGTCAAGCATCTCATCCTGAACGCGCGCATGCGCGCCGTTTCCAATTCCCAGCGCCATTGCGGGGTGGTGTTCCAGCTGGATCCCAACCCCCTCATCGATGACAAGGTATTCGCTTTCATGGACGAAAGCCCCTTCGATAACGTTTATACCAAGGGCAAGGATGTCCTGTACGGCAACGCTTTCATCATACCGAAGAAATACCGCATCAAGTCCTCCATACCCCCGAATAATCCCACCGTCGTGGTGTTCCGCGCAGACGGCTCCGCCAATTCCAGCGCCAAGCTGGCGCTGACTTTGAACAAGTTCGTTGATACCGTCGATGTCCTGGCCAGCACGGGACGCGTAAAGGTGAAGGTGAAATGAAGCAACAAGGATGGTCGTTGATAGAAACCCTGGCAGCCATCGTGGTGGTCGGCATCTCCGTGGCCTTGTTCACCAAGGTGCAGCGCATGACGAGCCGAGACAGCGGCACCAACTCGAAAATCTTCCTGGCAGGCAAGATGATCGAGAAGCATCTGGAAGACATCCGCATCAGCATCAGCAAAGATACCATCAACAACTTCCCGCCCAAAAACGATTCCATTCCCGCTGCGGCGCCCAGCTTTATCAAGCTGAATACCACTGTCAGCACAGCCAATTCACCCAAGGACAACGCCGCAGTGGCGAACGTGGTGAAGCTGGACATTTCCGCCACTTGGACTTCCCCGTACAAGGATACCCTGAAAGTCACGACGTATGTCGCCAAGCGGTTCTGATCGCTCCTGCCGGGCGCGGGAGCGCCAGGGCGAGGATGGTTTTACCCTGGTGGAGATGATGATGGCCATCGTCATCTCGTCCATCCTGGGGGTGACCCTGATTCGTTTCTATAAGGATTCTTACCGCACCTTCAGCCAGCAGGAGCAGATAGCGGACCGGAATCTCAATGGGCATTACCTGGTCAACAAGCTCGTTGAGGTGCTGCAACAGGCGGGATCGGCGCTGCCGGATACCGGTTGGAACGTGATCACCACATCCACCGGGAAGATCACCATCGCGGTCAATCCCCGCGGCGCCCAGGATTTGATCTCCTTCGATCAGCCGCCGAGCAAGCTGATCCCCGTAGCGGACGCATCCCTTTACACTAATACCGGCAACGTGATGTTGAACACCAACAAGGTCCTCATCGACTATGCGCTCGCAGGCAAGCCGTCGATATTGTGCCAGATAGACCAAGGGGTCGGTTCCGGCGGATTCGTGAAAGGCATCAAGGATACCCCCACCGGTGACACGATCGCCGTCCAAACTGTAGTGGATTTGAGCCCCGGCGACAAAGTGTATGGCTACCGCGAGGATCAATACCTGCTCAGCGGTTCCGACCTGGTCGTCCGCCCGGACAACAACAGCGCGGCCCAAATGGTCCTCGCCGAGAACATCGACTCCCTGGGATTCAAATTCCTGACGCGCGCCGGGGCGGCCACCACGAGTTGGACGACGATGAAATCGGCGAGCATCCTGGTGCGCGCCCGCACCGAGAAGAAGGATCCCAAGTTGAAGCCCCCTAATTACCACAAAATCAGCATACCCATGAACGTGATGTTGCGGAACAAAATCTGAACTGAGGACCCTATGCGCGAACCCAAGCATAACCCGGTAGCGGGGACGGGGAAGGAGCCCGAACGGGGATTCGTCCTCGCCTTCACCATCCTGCTCATCCTGGGCGTCACCGCCATATCCGTAGGGACCATGTTCAATGGCAAGATGGACCGCCAATCCGCCTTCAATTACAAGCACAGGCTGCAGACATTCGCCGCTTCGGACGGGCTCATGACCTTGCTCGCCCAGGAGATGATCAACGGCAATGGCGACAAGTATATCGATGCCACCCGCTTCGGCACCATCACCGGGAAAATGTGGACCGGACTGCCCGGAATCAGCGTGGACCTGGTCAAGAACGCCCTGATCTCCTCACCCGCCTCCGCCAAAACGATCACTTCCAATTATCTGGGCTCCCTCCTCCCGGATTTCGACTACGGCATCAAATGGTCGGGATGGCTCATCCCGCCCCTTTCCGGCAACTACACCTTCTACACCCGCTCGGATGACGGTTCCGAATTCGATCTCAGCACGGACGCCAGCCCGGCCAACCTTAAAGGCCCGCTGTGCTTCATCCCGACCTGGGTATACGCTTGGCCCTCATCGGGGTCTGGCGTTTCCAAGCAGGTGCCCCTGATTGGCGGCAACCGCTATTATTTCGAGTATTACCATAAGCAGGGCGGTGGCGTAGGCCTGGGACAGATGGGATGGGACGGCCCCGATTATTTCGGCGAGCGGCCCATAACGGGCCGGTATCTGAGCCAATATTCTTCCGAGCCCACCTGGGCCGGCAAGGTCACGGTCGGCAGCATTCAGGTGCGGTACCAGGTGCTGGGCGCGGGCCAGGATTCCTATCGTCTCTATACCGAAGCCGTGGATACGCGCAAGGGCGCGCTATCGGATACCACCTTCCGCACCCCGCTGGTGCAGTCCATATCCATGCGGGGGACTCCCATCGCGCCGCCCAAGAAGCTATGGCTGCGCGTGATCCATTACGATTACAGAGCGAACGGCAGCAACCCGGAATTCGCCCGGCCGGTGGCCCTGGGCGTTTACAAAAACATGGTGACCACCAAGCTGACCACCTTCACGAACACGGATGCGGCCTTTTTCGGCCGCGCGACCATTTCCAAGCCCACCCGCAACAAGATCACCCCGAATCGGAATTGCGGTCTCAACATGTGGTTCGCCGATTGGGTGCCGGTCTTGAACCAGTTCAGTTATGCGGGGGGCACTGGGGATTGTCTCAGCACGGTTTTCAACGCCGTGGGCGACGGTTGGAGAAACACCAAATACAAGGATTCCCTGGATTTCAACCTGGATGTCACCCAGGGAGCCAACACCTATGTTTACAGCCGGATGGGCAACTACGACACCGGAGATCCCGTCACCAGTTGGCGCGGCGACCCCTCCGAATATTTCCCGCTGGACAAGTATGCGGTCGACCCGGCCTGGACGTCCACGTCCCACAATTACGGCTTCTGCACGGAGCTCCATACCACCTTCCAATACCAGTCGGGCCTCAAATTCGAATTCACCGGCGATGACGATGTATGGGTGTATGTGAACGATTCCCTGACCATCGATCTGGGCGGGGTGCATGCCGCGACCAGTTCCTTTCTCAACCTCGACGATATGAAAACCCTCAAATACGGAACCACTTATAATTTCGATATGTTCCAATGCGAGCGGCAGCCGGTGAACTCCAGCAGCCGCATCGTCACCAACATCAAGATGGCTTTGCCCAAAGGCAATCCCGTGGCCGGCTGGAAACGGGACTACGGCAATGTGGATTGACGCCGACTCGCCGTAACATCCGGATTTTGCTAAATTCCGTCCCCCCTCCTTGAGGGAGCATGCCGCTTTGATGGCGGCAGCGGTACAAGAACGGTCAGGCATCCATGTTTCGTAATCCCGAGAAAAACCAGTCCTTCCCCGATATGGAAGCGCGTCTCCAGAAACTCTGGGAGGCCGACGACAGCTTCAGGAAAAGCGTGGCCGCCCGTTCCGCCGCCAAGACCTTCACTTTCAACGACGGCCCGCCTTTCGCCACCGGCCTGCCCCATTACGGCCATTTGCTGGCCGGGACCATCAAGGATATCGTTCCGCGCTACTGGACCATGAAGGGGTTCCGCGTGGAAAGGCGCTTCGGGTGGGATTGCCATGGCCTTCCCATCGAAAACCTGATCCAGGACAAGCTCAACCTCAAGACCGTGCGCGATATCCATGACTTCGGCGTGGATCGCTTCAACGAGGCCTGCCGGGCCAGCGTGCTCACCTATACCGCCGAATGGCGCAAAACCGTGGGCCGCATGGGACGTTGGGTGGACTTCGACAACGAATACAAGACCATGGACCCCGGTTTCATGGAATCGGTGTGGTGGGTGTTCAAGCAATGCTTCGACAAGGGCCTGATCTACCAGGGCTACCGCATCCAGCCTTACAGTCCCGCACTGGCCACGTCGCTTTCCAATTTCGAGGTGAATCAAGCTTACCGGGACCGCCAGGATCCTTCCGTAACCCTGGCGTTTCCCTTGGAAGCGCTCCCTTCCCACGGGAGCGCCGCGCTCCCTTCCCACGGGAGCGCCGCGTCCCCGTCCCCGCAGGGCGGCGAAGGATCCGACGAAAGCATCCTGGTCTGGACCACCACGCCCTGGACTTTGCCCAGCAATATGGCCATAGCGCTGCATCCGGATCTGGACTATACCCTGGTGCGCTTCGAGGGCAAAAAATACTGGATCGCCGAGGCGCGCCGCCTGGCCTATTTCCCCGAGGCCAAGGCGGAAGCCGAAGTGCTCGCCACGCGCAAGGGCCGCGACTTCGCGGGCCGCCGTTACAAGCCTTTATTCCAATACATGCCCTACATGACGGAAAAGCAATACACCATCCTGATGGCGGATTTCGTCAGCGCCGACGACGGCGCCGGATCGGTGCATATCGCCCCTTCCTTCGGCGAAGAGGATTTCCAGCTCGGCAAGTCGGAAGGCCTGGGGCTGTTCGATCCGCTCGATGCCGAAGGCAAATTCACCCACCTAGTGCCCGAATGGCAGGGCGTGGGCGCCAAGGATGCGGACAAGTCCATCCTCCAGCATTTGAAGGCGCAAGGCCGCGTGTTCAAGCATGAGACACTGGTGCACAGCTACCCGCATTGCTGGCGCACGGACGTGCCCTTGCTGTACCGCGCACAGAAGAACTGGTTCCTGAGCTTGGAGAAGGAGATCACCAGCGCGCCGGACGCTTCGTCCGCGGGCGTGACCAAGACCCTCAAGCAATGGATGATCGATTGCAACCGGCAGATCAACTGGGTTCCCGATCATATCAAAGGCGGCCGCTTCGGCAAATGGCTGGACGGCGCGCGCGATTGGAACCTGTCGCGCAACCGTTTCTGGGGCACTTGCATCCCCATCTGGCTGGCCGACGACGGCGACATGCTGTGCGTCGGCAGCGTCGCCGAGCTGGAAGCCCTGACCGGCAAGCAGGTGCACGACCTGCACAAGCATATCGTCGATCCCCTGGTCATCAAGACCAAGGACAAAAGGACGTTTGATCCCGCGGGCAAGGAATACCGCCGCACGCCGGAGGTGCTGGACTGCTGGTTCGAATCCGGATCCATGCCTTATGCCCAGCCGCATTATCCTTTCGAGAACACGGATTGGTTCGCGAACAACTTCCCCGCGGATTTCATCGCCGAAGGCCTGGATCAAACGCGCGGCTGGTTCTATACCCTGACCGTGCTGGGCGCGGCGCTGTTCCAGAAGCCCGCCTTCAAGAACGTCATCGTGAACGGCATCATCCTGGCCGAAGACGGCCAGAAGATGTCCAAGCGCCTCAAGAACTATCCCGATCCCAACGACCTCATCGATCGCACTTCCGCGGACGCCATCCGCCTGTTCATGATCAATTCCGCCGCCGTGAAGGCCGAGGAGCTCAAGTTCAGCGAGAACGGCGTAAAGAACATCGTGCGGGCCGTGCTGCTGCCGTTGTGGAACTCCCTGTCCCTGTTCGTCACCTACGCCAACGCCGATGCGGTCAAAGGGCAGCTGGCCTGGCGCCCGGGCCAGGAATTGGAGTCGGAAAACGAGCTGGACCGCTGGATCCTGTCCGACCTCCAGCAGCTTTTGGCCAAGGTGCAAACCGAGATGGACGCCTATCGCCTGTTCAACGTGGTTCCGGCCGTGGTGGAGTTTATCGACGATCTCACCAACTGGTATATCCGCCGTTCGCGCCGCCGTTTCTGGAAGTCCGAGAACGATCAGGACAAGAACCATGCCTATGCCACGCTGTATAAGGTGTTGGTGGAATTCTCCAAGGTGCTGGCGCCTTTCCTTCCTTTCCTAGCCGAAGAGATTTACCAGATCCTGGTGCGCGAGCCGGAGCGGGATGGCGCGCTGGTCAAAACGCCGCTCAATGCGCCCGGGGGTAACGTCCCCGTTTCGGTTCATCTATGCGATTTTCCCACCTTGGACAAGAACCTGCTCGATCCGCTTCTCAATCTCAAAATGGCCCGGGTGCGCCAGGCCGTGAATATGGGGCGCTCATTAAGGTCCCAGCATAACCTCAAAAACCGGCAGCCCCTCCGTAAAATCATCGTCGTAGTCCGGGATCCTCAGCTCCAATGGCAAATTACGGACATGGAAGCTCTCATCAAGGATGAGCTGAATGTAAAGGAGCTTGAGGTTTCAGTGGATGAATCTTCCCTGGTTACATACCAGGCCAAGGCCAATTTCAAGAGTCTGGGCGCCCGCTTGGGTAAAACCATGAAAACGGTGGCTGAAAAGGTTGCAAAACTCTCCCATGAAGAGATAAAATCTGTCCTTTCGGGACATCCTTATGCCCTTGAAGAGGGCGCATTGACGGCTGAGGATATCCTGGTGGTGCGCGAAACGCGGGCGGGGCTGGTGGTAGAGGCCAGTCCGGAGCTTACGGTGGCCCTGGATACCGAGGTGGATCATGCCTTGCTGTTGGAAATGCTGGCTCGGGAAAGCGTGAGCAAAATCCAGAATTTGCGCAAGGATTCCGGTTTTGATGTCACAGATCAGGTGTTGGTGAACGTCAAAACCGTTTCAGCGCTTTTCCGAGAGGCTTTGGATACGCATTTTACATATATTACCGCCGAAGTTTTGGCGAGTTCCTTGGGATTTTCAGAAACGATAGACGCGGAAGCTGGCAACTCCCTGGATATCAATGGTGAAATAGCTGTATTTTCGGTGTCAAAAAAAGTTTAGTTTAAGCCGTCCCACCGCTTTCATGGTGGTCGGGTTGCGAAAGGATCGCTTTTTATGAAGAAGACTGCCGGTAAGGAAACCCCGAGCAAGGTAACGACTGCCAAGGAAGCGATTAAAGAAGAGCCTAAGGATAAACCCAGGCCCAAGGCCCCCAGCGAGGAAGCCTCCGCTCCCGCGTCCAAGGCCAGAATGGGCAAGCCTGAGCTTAAATTCTTCGAGAATCTGCTGAACGAGAAGAAGGAGACCTTGATCCAGGAGCTTGGTTACCTGGAGGACAATACCATGCGCCTCAATTCCAAAGAGGGCGCGGGCGATTTGTCCAGCCATGCTTATCACCTGGCCGATCACGCCACGGAAACGCAGGATCGCGAGCAGGCTTTCCATATGGCCAGCCGGGAAGGCAAATACCTGTTCTATATCGAGGAGGCTTTGGATCGCGTGCGCGCCGGCACTTTCGGCGTGTGCAAGAAATGCGGTAAACTGATTCCCAAGGCCCGTTTGGAGGCGGTGCCCACCGCCAAGATGTGCATCGAATGCAAGACCAAGCAGGAACGGGCTGCCGAAGCCGCCTCAGCCGGCTGAGGGGCGCCTCCGTACGGTAAAGTTGCCGCGGATAACTCTATGATGGCCGTTCCTTCCGGGGCGGCCATTTTATTTTCCGCTCCCCAGACCCAAATCCTGATGATCTTCCGGCCCGCCCAGTACTATGATAATCGGGCGAGGTAAGCGATTATGTCTGATGAACGAAGAGGATCAGCGCGTTGGCCGGTGGCGGTAACCGCCCGGGTAACCCTGCAAAACGGCCAATACTACGATACCAGCATCCTGAACGTGAATCTGGGCGGCTGCTTTCTGGAAGGCGGCATGGGCCTGCGGGAAATGGACATCGTATTGGTCCACAGCTATTACAATCCCCAATTGGCCGGCATCTATGCCCAGGTGATCTGGGTGGTGAACGAACCGGGCCTTGTCGGCGTGGGCGTGCGTTTCCAGCCCATGGACGATTCCCAGAAGTTCGAACTGGTGCGCTGGTTCAATCAAATCACCGGCCGCTAGGCCAATCAACATCTCCGGCCGCACTCTCTCGCTATCCGGAAATCGACGCGTTGCGGGGCATCGCCGCCCTGGCGGAATTATCTTTTCAGCGATGCGCCCCGCCCCGGATCCTTCGGCTTGCTGAGTACCCCTTCGGCTTTGGCGGCACTATCCTTCTGCTTGGCGCTCTCGGGTTGCGCCTCGTCGTATTGCGGCGCCCCTTGCGACCCGCCTCCCGCCCGCGCGCGCCATGAGTCGCTGGTGAACCAATATGGATCCGTTTTCGGCTACCTGGAAACCGGGGCCATGACCTTGCCCCAGTCCCAGGTGGAGAAGGCCAGCCTGGAGCTCCTGCTGACCCAGAATCCCAAGGACAGCGTGATCCTGGCGGCGCTGCGGAGCGAGGACGACAGCGATTTCCAATTCGTCTACAACGATTATTCCACCGGCGGTTCGCGCTTCGACGTCAAGGGCAAGCTACGCCTGGACGCGGGCGTGGAGAATCGCGGCCGCAGGCTGCCCCGCCTGATAAGCGAATCGCAGAACCGGGAGCTGTTCGAGCGTTACGGGCGCTTGCGCCTGCGCATCGCCTGGCTGACCGCGCATCCGCCGGCTCCGGCACCGAAACGCGCGGGTAACCCATCCGATACCCTGTGGTCCGGGGCCTATAGGGTGAACGGTGGAGCCCTGAACTACGGGCCGGTTGATTTTCCGGATCTAGCGGCTTGCCGGGCCTGGGGCGCCCGCGCCGCCGACAGCCTGCGCGCGCGCGCGTTCGCCTATGTTTTCCAATGCCGATCGGCCAAGGACACGGTCAACACGCAGCTTTGGTGATGCAGGTTTTTTCCGGACCTGGGGGCCGGTTAGAGCCGGAACAGGAATTCCGCCCGGATGATCAGGGAGATGGGTAAGACGATCGGGACCCCGTCGCCTTGGAAATCATAATCCTGCCACAAAATCACGCCACCGCCGCCTTCACAGGCAAAGGCGAACCGCGGAGTTAAAGGGAACTCCTTCCCGACTATCCCTTGCAAGGAAAGCGTTTCAAACGACCGGAATTCCCGATTGGTGAAAATGCCGGAATCGTGGACATAACTCAGCTCCGGACCCCAGTAGGTGGGGAATACGGCGCGGCGGTTCAGGATAAAGACATGACCATCATAGGCGTGGGCCGAGGGGAAATAGGCGGCCCGGGCCCCCAGTTCGATGGCGCGTTCCCGGGGACGGTACTTCAGGCCGGCCGTCGCTCCGTAAAGGGAGGCGCCGCCCGTGACCAGCCACCCTTTTAGCTTGCTGGTCTCCGGGGCCGGATCGGCAACGACTATGGCGGCGAGGGCCAGGCCGATGAGGATAGGAATGCGGAAGGGGTTGATCAGGAGGGGAGACGGCATGCTGGAAAGTTAAATGAATGCGCTTTGAAAGGGGGGTTGGGACAAAATTACCGGATTTATCGGCAAACTTCCGGAAAAGGCCCCCCCATTAAATCCACCTTAGGCATAAATTAGATCGGTTGTCGGGGAAATCATTCAAGGGGAAATCATGGTGATGATGCGGTTAAAAGGCCATTCGATCAAATGCGGGGTGATTTTGGGCCTGGCGGCTTCAGCCATTTCGGCGGGACCGAACGACACGGACTGGATATCCTTGTTCAACCGCGTCGATTTGAAGGATTGGGACATAAAGTTCGCGGGCCACCAACTGAACGACAATTACAAGAACACCTTCAAGCTGCAGGACAGCATGATGGTCGTGGACTACAGCGGATACACCAGCTTCAGCAACGAATATGGCCATATGGCCTACAAGGTCAGGCCATTCTCATTTTACTTGTTGCGCGCGGAATATTCTCCGGGGGCCAATCAGGTTTCCGGCGGCCAGTCCTGGGCAATCCAGAACAACGGTTTGATGTTGCATGCGCAATCCATGGCCACCATGACGCTGAACCAGGATTATCCCATCAGCCTGGAAACCCAGCTCATGGGGTCGAAGGGCAGCTCTTCGACCATGAATCTTTGCACGCCGGGAACGGCTTTCTACAACGCGCAAACGGGAGGATCGGTCAACACCACGCATTGCGTCAATGCCACCAACAGCCCGGGTCCCACCTCCGATAACTGGGCCTGGGCGACGGTCCTGGTGATGGGAGACTCCGTTATCCGGCATTACAACAAGAACAACGCCACGGGTACGCCGGTTTTCACCTATTATCGGCCCGTATATTATGCCGGGAACGTGATCAATCCTCCCGCCGGCACGCCGGCCAACGGTACTCCGCTCAAGAGCGGTTATATCACGATCCAAGCGGAAAGCGCGCCTTACAGGTTCCGACGGATTGAACTCGTGAATCTGGAAGGCTGCATGACGGTGGGGAGCGCCAATTACAAAAGTTATTTCGTCCACAATGATCCG
>JBDSWM010000154.1:0-8744 GCA_039926685.1 Fibrobacteria bacterium
GGAGATATACAACCCGGCGGAGGGATCTTTGCCTTCTTTGACCGTGACTTCAATCTCCCCGTCGAATTTGTAGTCCGCCGTGAGGGCTATATCCTGGTTGGACGATCCAACCACATCCAGATAGACGGGGATGTTGCTCCGGGTCAGATGGCCGGCTTCGCCCGCTTCCAGGTAAAGCGGAGAAACGGATCCCGCGGGCAGGGAAAGCTCAAAGCGGCCCGAGCTATCGGTGGCGGCGGTTATAGGGGTCGCCAATAACGCGCTGACCCTCGCGCCCTCAAGGGGAACGTTGGTCAAGGCATCCCTGACCCGCCCCTGGATGAGATTGCCGCGGCGCGCGAGAACCAGGTTGCGGGAGGCCGCACCCTTTCCCGCATAGGCCACCTCGACGGCTTCTGGAGAAGCGTATCCGGGCTGGGACGCGCTTAGACCATAGGTGCCCGCCGCCAAGCCCGCGAATGCGAATAGTCCAGCGCCGTCCGCTCCGGTTTTCACGGTATCCGCGCCTTTCAACAGCGTCACCGTTGCCGCGATTCCACGCCCGGAATCGTCCGCGACCTGTCCGGAAATGCCGGCTAGGGTCTCCTCCAGGAGAAAATCCTTGTTCGCGAGAACGGATCCTTTCGCGACGGACAAGGTAACTGGCAAGATACCCTGTCCCGGCGTTCGATAGCCCGCGCGATCAACGGAGATCTCATGCGCGCCTGGAGCCAATCCGGCCACTGCGAATCCGCCCGAGGAATCCGTAAGGGTCCAGGACAGCGAACCGGTTGACCGTTTGCGCACGGAAACCCGCGCGCCAGCCAAGGGCGAACCCGGCGCCGTTCCCCCTCTGACCGTTCCGGAAATACCGCCCCAGCGATCCAGCGCCAAATCGATCCGCTTGGCGGCGCCTCCTTGGCCTTGGAACGCGACCGCGGGGGAGCTTAGGGCGCCGTAGACGGCTTGGATGGAATAATCTTCGCGATTCCGCAGCCCGGCGAAGGCGAAATAGCCTCCTGGCTGGGTTGCGGACGCTTGGATCCGCCCGCTGGCGGCATGGGAAAGGACCACGCGCACTCCGGGGGCGCCGGTTGCCAGGCGTCCGAGCACGCTTCCGGGGAAAGGCCGCAGCAACAGGTCGAGGTTCCGCGCCTGGGCCTCCCCCATTACCGTATCGATCAGGGGAACATAGCCTGGCAAGGTAAGTGAAAGGGCGTACTTGCGTCCTGCCACAAGGCCTTGCAGGGAATACTGGCCCAGGGAATTGGCGGTGTCCCTCAATGTGTCCCCGCCGGCAGCCGCCAGAACCACGGCTCCCGGCAAGGAACGCGCGGCCGGCCCATCCGCTCCCGGGTCAAGACCCGTATCCCGTACGCTACCATAGAGGCCGCCATCCACCTTTGCCAATGGCAATGTCAGGGTTAACGACGTATCCCCGGACATGGATATCAGCCTATCCGCACCGCTCCGGTATCCCGCCTTGCCCGCAGCGAAGCGGTATTCGCCCGCGGCGAGACGGGAAATCGACACTTTCCCTTGCGAGGTATTGCCCTGGGTTTTCCCGTTCAAAAGCACCTCGGCCCCGTCTACAAAATCCCCGTTTTGATCGCGCACCTCTACGGTTGCCATCGAAGCATGGATAGGGGCCGCGATGATGAAGCTGGTGTCCTTTTCCCGGAGGAACACGGAGGTTTCCACATTGTCGTAGAGATTTTCGGGCAACAAGGTGGCCAATGTGAACGTTTGGTTGGCCGGTAAGGCGGACATGACCAGGTGGCCGTCGGAGTCGGATGTCAAGGTGTCCAATCCGCCAGGCGAAGACGCCACCAATTTGACCACGGCCAAGGGCTTGCCCTCTGAACTCCGCAACGTTACCGTCACCGCCAGCTTGATGGTTTTCAGCTTCAATTGCAATCCCGTTTTCATCTCCCCTACGGCCAGGGACAAGGACGTGTCCAAACCGCCAGCGCCCGGTTTCGCGAGGGAAAGCGAAATCGCCGCGGCCGATCCGGCCACTCCGGTCAGCTTGTACAGGCCTTTGGGCTGGCTGATGGCGATGAGATTGTTGGCGGCTCCCGTCACGCGCAAGGTGGCGCCTTCCACCGGAAAGCCATCAAGCAGGACCGTGCCGGAAAGGCCGGCCAGACGCGAAAGCGTGGACAGATTCACGGTCACCTGGGACGGTCCGTCAAGGACCGAGGCAAAGGCGGTATCATGCGCATCATAATCGGCGGTGGGCGGTTTGCATGCCAGTTGGTAGTCCTGGCCGGCAGGCACATCGGCGAAGGAATAGGCCCCGTCCTGGCCCGAAACCGTTTTGAGTTTCTCCTGCGCCACCCGCAACTCAATGGGCAAGCCTGATATGCCGGAGCCTGACTGATCCATGACCTTTCCGTTCAGGCGAAAAACCGCCGGCGCCAAGGCGGGATTGAACTCCGAAGGACCGGCGATGTTGATGGACGGCGTTTGCGTCGCTCCCGCGAGCTTATAGCCCGGCGCCGAAACTGAAAGCGCATAGGTACCAACGGGCAAGGAAGGAAAGGCGAATTTTCCCGCGCCGTCGCAAGCGGCATAGAAGCGATAGCCATTCTTGCCTTCTCCGGTCCCTGATAAGGAAAGCCGGGTTCCGGATGCAGCCGTCATTCCTGTAACCGTACCCGACAGGCTACCCACGTTCCTGGCCAAGGCGAAATCCAATCCGGAGAGGGCCTCGCCTTGCGCCAAGGTTTTGCCGGCATATGCCACATCTGGGCTATAGCCGGTTTGTGCTACCGTCACGGTGTACGAGCCCGCGGGGAGCTTGTCGATACGGTAGCTTCCATCCGTGCCGGTCACGGCGGAACGGGAACTGCCGAAGGCATTCGCCACCACCGCCACATTGGCCGCGAGCGCTCCCTCCAGCCTGACTGTCCCTGACAAAGTGCCGCGATTGGCGATTAGCGATACATCCGCATTGGCAAACGCCCCTGCCGATAGGGTGACGGAAGGGAGTCGGCCTTCCGAGAACCCGTCCGCCGTCGCGGAAAGGCTGTAGGTGCCCGCGGGGATTTCCTCTCCCGTGAAACGCCCGTCCCCATCCGTCGTGAACGTAGCGCCGCCGGCATCGGGGGAAAGTCCCGTCAAGGTAACGAATGCGCCTGACACCGGGGATTCTCCCCCCGCACCAGCGCCCGCGGCGCCCTGCGATTGCACGCGCCCTGCCAACCGTCCGACTGAAGTGATCAATGTATCGTTGAAGGGAGCATTGTCCCCCAGCGCCACTTGCGCGCTGCGCTTGACGGTCCGGTACCCAGGCTTGGATAAAGTGAAAGAGTAGGTCCCCGCGCCCAAAGAGAAGGCATAGGCCCCAGCGTAGTCGCTGGTGACGGTGATGGCATTTCCATCCTTATCGGCCGTCACTTTGACGTCGGATAGTCCGCCCCGCGCGTTGTAGATGTTCCCTTTGCAGGCCGCGCCGGCTCTGGTGAGATTGAAGTCTAACGCCAGTTGCCCTCCCCGGCTGAGAGGGGCCGAGACAGCGGAAGAGGGTTGATAGCCCGGGCACACGGCTGTCAGGGCATAGCTGGATCCACCTTGCAGCGAAAGGGAATAGCGGCCTTGCGGATCGGTCACGGTCTTGCCCGTGAGGGAGGCATCGGATCCGTTCCGATACCCCACTTCGCAGCCGCCCAGGTACGCGCTGCCGCTGGCTACCGTGCCCGTAATGCCGCCTTGATCGGGAAGCAGGCGGATATCCGCTTGCAGCAAGGTTCCGCTGGATGCGAGCGGAAAGGATAGCGCCTTATCGAGGGCGAACCCCTCCTTGGCGGCGGTAACGCGATATTCCGCGCCGGGCAGGGACAGGGTATATGACCCTTCCCCGTCCGTGATCCCCTGGAAGGTTTCCGAATTGGATTGGTTCACGGCCCTGATTACCGCGCCAACCACGCCCGCTCCCCCGGCCAGTACGCGCCCTTTGACCACGCCCGCATTCCCGGACGCCGTGAAGTCGATGCCCGCCACCGTGTCCCCGGGATTGGCGGGAACGGAATAGGTTTTCGGAATGAGGAAGCCCTCCTTGGCCGCTTGCACCGTCTGCGTTCCCGCATTGACAGCGAGCAGGTAATACCCGGAATTATCGGAAAGGGCCGCGGCTTCGGCGGCGCCGGCGGATACGAGCGCGCCGGACAAGCCCGAGCCATTCGCGGTCACGCGGCCTGCGATGAAGGTACAGTTGGCCGTGAAGACGAAGTCCACGCCTTGCACGGTTTTGGAGGCATCCAGCAGGAATTTCTGCCGGCTGGCGGAAGCGAATCCGGAAGCCGATCCGCTCAAAATCCAATCCCCTGCGGGCAAACTGATTTCAAATGCGCCCGAACCGTCGCTGATCACACTGCGCACCGGTCCCGCCTTGGGGGTGGCCGCGATGATCGCCCTGGATATGGCCGTTCCCGAAGCATCCCGCGTGCGGCCGGAAAGGATGGAAGCATTCGGATCGAGGGAAAGGCTCACGGATTTATCCCCGTCTATGGCTATCGCCTGCGGCTCCGGAGAGGCGAATCCGGCGCTGGAGATCCGCAAGCTGACCAAGCCGCCGGGGACGGAAAAAGAGAAGCTTCCATTGCCATCCGTGCGCAGGGAACGGGTATCGCCGCCTTGCGTCAGCGTGACGGTGGCGCCGAAGATCCCCTGGCCCGTAAAGGAATTCTGCACCTTGCCGGAAAGCGTGAACTTGTCCGCGACCAGCCGGAAATCCGCGGTCTTGGAGGGGCCGGCGGCATTCAAAGCAATGCTGACGGGAACCGAAGCCGCATAACCATCGGCTTGCGCTGCCACTTGCCAATTGCCCAAAGGCAACCCCATGCTGAAATCACCCTGGGAATTGGTGAGGGCTGACCATTGGGAGCCATCCGGCGCCGATGCCGTCACCTTGGCATTCAGGATCCCAGTGCCGTTGGCGGACGAGATCGCTTTGCCCAGGATTTTCCCGGACACGGGGCTCAGGATGATGGTTTTCCGGGTGACTCCGGCGGAGTTATGGTACAGGGTGTCGATCTTAGGCAAATACCCGTCCAGATTCTCGATGCGGATCTCATAGCCGCCCAAGGGAGCGTTCTTGATGGACAGGATCCCGTCATTGTCCGTGGAACCGCTCTGGAAAACCGCGGACGAGGCGCCGCCCAACCGGTTCAACTTGACGGGAGCATAAGCCGTCTTTTGATCAAGCTGGTTCTTGACGGTCAGGGAGATTTCCCCCACCGAAGCGGCATAGAAGAAACTGCGTTTCTCGGAAAGCGAAGCCGAGCCGCTCCCACCGAGAGCATACACGCGCCACTTGTAGTTGTACCGGCGCAAAAGGCCTGCAGCATTGTCCAATTGGATTTGCCCGCCGGTGGAACTCGCCTTCCACAGCGAAATGTCCGCTTGGCTCCCGTCCACGACGTTCTCTTCTAACAATTCGATTTTGTAACTGACGGCGCCGTCCACTTGGGTCCAACGGAACAGGATCTGATCGCTTCCGGGTATGGTGTCTTTGTCCCCGGGCTCCAACAGTTGGGCCACGGGCAAAGGCGCCGTGGGCGCGTACACGAAAGCAGCCGGCACCGGGGCGACCTTGGAGGTGGATGCGCTGTTGTTGCCGTAATTGTTGAGGACCAGCCAATTGTACGTCTTGCCGGAAATCAAGGGCGGGGCTGGGACGGTATTGAACCCGGAGGGATCCTCATCGCCATAGCGGATGGATGTATAAGGGGTTATGGCTTGCCAAATGGCACTCACGCCCGTGACCGTGCCGTCATCGGAAATCTTGAAAGGCTCGTCGGAAACCAGGATGGCATAGTAGGGCGCATCCCCGGTCCAAGCGAAGGTGGGCGTCAGGTCCTTGATGGCCGCGGCATTGGCGGGGGAAGCCAGCGTGGGCGCGTTGCCCGATTCGATGAGGATGAGGAATTCGGGGGAAGCCTGCGTTCCGTCCGTGAGGATGCAATAGTTCACTCCGAAGCGGAGATCGGTGTTTCGGTAAAGGAGCGGTATATCGGGATTGATCTTGAATGTGAAGGCGCCGCTCGCCAATTGACTGGGAAGATGCAGAGAGTCGTAATGGGAAAGCGGCCCGCCGCTGCCCGGCACCGTTGACGCGCGCAGGTGCACGCGACCTTGCCCGCCAGTCCATCCCAAGGTGATCTCGGCGGATTGCTTGCGCATCCCGGACGGGGCCTGTGTCAAGGTGATGGCGGCCTGGGAGAGGCCGGACGCCATCGCGAGCAATGCGATGGGGAGCGCCCGGGACAACGCCGTCGGAATGCTTAGGCGGAATGGCATATCAGTAACGGTACTCCACGCTGGTTTTGAAAAGCGATACCGGGAAGGCGACCAGGGATACGGTGGCGGTGAAATTTGGACCCAGGGGGAAGTAATAGCCCATGTTCATTGTGGGCAGAAAGGGCAGACCGGCGGGCCGATAAGCCGCGGCCTCGGTGAGCAAATCGCCCTGGGTCACGGTATAGACGATCCCGCCCACTTGCAGGAATACCTGGTAGATCTGCAGGCCTAATGCGAATTGCTGTTCCAATCCCAGGCGGAACTCGCTCTCGCTCCTGCTCACCTCCACGGAGTCCTCCCCGTAGGCGGTCTTATAGACGTCCTTGGACGAGGTATCATACGCGTCCAAGCTGTCGGTCAAGGTGTAATGCACGGACATGCCGCGGAGGAAATAGGAGTAATCCAGGTTTATGCGGAAATTCTCCCATTGGGAGTGCAGGGAAATCGCGCCTTCCCAAGGGAGGTTCACGCGCAGGTCGCTCAACACGGTCTTGGAACGCGTAGTCAAGGTGAGCTTGGTCGGGTTCATTTTGGCCGGATCCATGATCTTGTCGCCGCTGAAATCCAGGGAGGGCAAGGTATTGTATTCCCACGCCATGGATCCTTTCAGGTACATGGTCTCCGCCAGGCTGAGCATGGCATCGAAGCCGAAATGCCTGGCGAATTGCCAGGAAGCCCCCAGGCGGACGCCATGCGAGGACCCGGTAACATTGCCGTAACCTTGGGCGTCCAGATCATCATGGTAATTGACGCCTTCCCCATGGAAAAAAGACTCCTGTCCGGCGCGTTGCAGGATCCCGTCCACGCGCGCGCCCGCTTCCAGGACCATGTCCAAGGTATAACGCTGGTAGGCCGCGCCCAGGTAAACCCCGGGCCAGGGCTGGCCGGCGATGCCGAGGGAAAAATCGTTCAGTTCCGCCGAAAAGCGGGCGAAGGCGTCCGCGGAAAGAAGCACCTTGATGCTGTCCGATGCGGGGTCGCTTTCATCCTCCGGCAAGCCCAAGCCGATCCGCATCCCTCCCAGGCCGATGTCGAACGCGCCCCGGAAAGGCTGCTGCACCCCGGCGGCGACGGTGGCGGCCGACCCGCCCGCGGCCACGCTGAATCCGCCCAGGCTGGTTGATTGGTAAAGACCCAGATTAACGTCCGGATAGACGGGATGCTGCACGGCGTTATCGCCTCCGTCCAGGAAATCCTGGATTGGGGTGCGCAGATTGTTCCGCAACAGTTTGGTCCGCTCGCTGCTCACGCCCAATCCCAGGCCGGGAAGGAAAAAATCGGTTTGCACATCCATCCCTTGGAATCGGGCCAGAGCGGCCGGATTGCCGAACAGGGACGAGGCGGAAGGATACAAGGAAGTCACGTTGGACATCGCTCCCCGGGCGCCGGTATTGCTGGCCAGAGCGAAGGGCGACATGTTCCCTTCCATCTTCAGGTAAAGTTTTCCGCCCTCGAAATCCGTGAACTGAGCGAAAGCGGTCGAAACGCATAGGCTGGCCAGGTACATCGGAATCCGCGCGAGTCGCGCGGACAGGCAAGCGTCAGATGTGGTTGACATAGTCCAGGATCCCGATGGCAGTGCCGTAGAAGAAGACCATGAATCCAAGGCCGGTTATGGCCTTGGGCAAGTACCCGATCCTGGGATATTCTATGGTCGAGAAGCGGTAATGCCCCATATTGGCCGCCAGCGTCAGAAAACGCTTTTCCTCTTCCGCATCCGGTTCCCTACGGTTCAAAACCCCTTCTTTCTTGAACAGGCTCACGGATTTCCCGATATCCACCACCAGTTCGCCGGGGCTTTCCTGGGATTCCTGCACGCCCACCAGGCCGCGCAGGCACATGGTCTGCAGGGAGGAATCCGTTCCGACGGCGACCACGCCGATCCTGAAATCTCCCCGGCCCACGGAAACACCCCAAGGCGTGACGATACGGAGCAGCGCCTCTTCCTGGGGTGAAGTGGCCAGCAGTCGTCCCGCGTACAACTGGATGACAAGCGGATCCTTGGCCGATTTCGGCGCCTTGGTTATCCTGAATTGCGATCCGGCCAGGATGCGCACATGCACGTTGTCGCGGAAAAAAAGATCGAGTTCGGAAACGGAATCCGTCCGGTATTCCACTTCCAGATCCAACTCTTCGGATTGGCGGATCCGGAAATAGCCGCTCCGATCCTTGGGCTGGCCCTTGCGGAAGGCGACCTTGACCAGGCCCGGTACGCCCTTGGAGTCGTAATTGATGGTATCCACTTCGGCGGCGGCGATGCGGCGGGGCCTATCGAAGCGATCATAGTAGCGGATCAGGGAGTCGCGCTCATCGATGATGGAACCGAAGCGCACTTCCCCGTTCTTGAGCACCAGCCGATCCGCGCAGGCATAGCGGTAGCCGAAAGCCAGGGCCAGTAAAAGCAGCCAAGCCAGCGGCCCTGAACCGCCGCGGCATCTCAGCCCTTCCATTTTTTCCTCACC
>JBDSWM010000155.1:0-3093 GCA_039926685.1 Fibrobacteria bacterium
GGGAGCCAGGCCATGCCCGTGAGCAGGGCCGCTTTGTAATAATCATAAAGCGCCAGCGCGGCCGCCGCTTCCGCTCGATCGGACAAAGGGGCCAGCAGTTTCACGGCTTTGCGGCCGAGACGTACCGCGCGCAGACGGGCCCCGGTCTTTTCCGCCACGTAGCTGAGCTGCAACTCCGTGAGACCGCGGTACAAAGGGTAATTGGGATCGCGAGCACTGGACGACCCGGCCGAATCGTAGGCCCGGTCCAACGCGTTCCACAGGCGCGCGGCAGCGAAAAGCGCGGTGGTATCGCCCAGGTCCTCGAAGCGATTGATGCCCACCAGGCCGCGGAAGTAAGCTCGGGCGGGGCTTTCGGGCAGCCGCGCCAACGCGCTGTCGGCAGCGGCATACTCGCCTTTGAAAAGGAGGTCCAAGGATCGCAGGATGACGGAATCGTGTACCGGCTCATACAAGGAACCGGAGACGGCGGGATTCGCGATTGGAAAGGGAGATGCATCCTGGGCGGAAAGGCCAATCGGATCGGAAGCCAGCAGCAACAGAAGGGCCGCCGCAAACGGCGCCTTGACATTCGCAAGGCGCCGCCTGGTGGCGCATTTGGGATGGAAAAGGGGGCGGCCTCCGTGGCATACTAATGTAAATTTGGATGGCATCGTGGGTGAAAGTATAAAAAACCGATTTGGCGCCAGAATCATCGGCATCGTCACCGCGGCCAACCGGACCGATCCGGCCATTTGGGATGCGTTGCCGGTTTGCGATATCGTTGAGCTGCGTGCCGACGGCTTCGCCCCCGCCGATATCCCCGGCGTGGCCCGCGAACTCAAGCAGGAATGCTTGCGCAAGTTGGGCCATCCCCTGGAAATGCTCCTGACCATACGTTTGCAGCGCGATGGAGGCGCCTGGCCGGACGCGGAAGCCCGTGCGCGGATTCCGCTTTGGCAGCGCTTGGGTTTGCATGCCCGGGACCCGGCCTGCGATTGGATCGATGTGGAAGTGGAGGAGTTCGCCGCGTTAACGGAACCGGAACGGGTCGGAATCGCCTCCGGATCCGCTCGCCTCCTGCTCTCCCATCATGACATGCGCAAATCCTTGCCATTGCCTGAGTTGCGGACCATGTTGGAAGGCATGAAAGCATTCCGGCCTGCGGGAATGAAGTTCGCCTTGCGTTATGCATCGCGCGAGGAATTGATCGAGCTGCTGCGGTTCGCCCCGGAAGTCGCGGCGGCCACCCCCAATGGTTGCCTGCTCGGCATGGGCGGCGGGGCGGGCCGGGTTTTGGCGCCGTTGCTGGGCTGCCCGCTGACATACGGCTACCTTTGCGGTGGGGCGGTGGCTCCAGGGCAATTATCGGTCATCTCGCTAGATCGGTTCTACCACGGGTTGGAACGGAATCCGGCAGACGGGAAGATCGATTCCGGGTTGCTGGATTGGGCGGAAGCGCGGATTTTGAAAACGCTCCCGGAGAGCGGTTGGAATGAGGGAGACATGCTTGCGGATTAAGCTCTTGTCGGCGGGGATCATCCTGGCCGCCATAATCGCCTGCCCTGCACCGGGCCAGGCCCAGGGTTTCGGACAGAACAAGGTTCAATACCACCAATTCAAATGGTCGTACCTCCGCACGGAGCATTTCGACATCTACTTTCCGCAGGACGCCGATCTGATCGCCACCTTCGCGGCCCGTAACGTGGAAACCATGTATAAAAGCGTTTCCGGCACGGTAGGCCACAAGCTGAGCGCCCGCGTCCCCATCATCCTGCACAATTCGCATGCCGAGTTCGAGCAAACCAACGTGATCCGCCTGCCCTTGCATGAAGGCATCGGCGGCTTCACGGAAATCTTCAAGAACCGCATCGTACTTCCTTTCGAGGGGAGCTACACCGACTTCTACCATGTACTCAAGCATGAGATGACGCATGCAGTCGTCTTCGATATGCTTTTCGGGGAGAACGCCGCTTCCATGGTCGCGCATCAGACGGAGCAATTCCCGCTCTGGGTGAGCGAAGGCCTGGCGGAATACGCTTCTTTGGGATGGGACCTTTCCTCCGAGTTCTTCATGCTGGATGCCACCACTTTCGGCTACGTGGCGCCCCCAACCGTGGACTTCGGCGGGTTCCTGGCCTATAAGGGCGGGCAGCTCTTCCTCCACTTCGTGGAATCAACCTACGGCAAGGGGACGGTGACCAAATTGGTGCAGGCCCTGACCGAAGCCCATGATCTGCCGCAAGCCTTCAAAAAGGTGACCAAGACGTCCTTGGAAGAGGCGGGGGAGATCTGGCTTCGCGAATTGCGCTTCATCTATTGGCCGGAGCTGGGCCAGCGCAAATACGGCAAGTCGGTGGCGCGCCAGCTAACCGATCGGAGCAAGGATCAATCATTCTATAACCTGCAGCCGTCCATCTCCCCGAACGGGGAAGAGATAGCCTTCTTCAGCGATCGCGAATCCTGGGAGGCGATCTTCATCCTGAACGTCAAGAGCGAGAAGGTGACCCGTTCGGTGATCCAAGGAGGCAAAGGCGAAAAACACGAGAGCTTCCATTCCTTCAAATCCGGCATCACCTGGAGCCCGGACAGTAAGCAAATCGCCATCGTAAGCAAGAGCCATGGCAAGGACGTGATCCACCTGGTCAACGCGTCAAGGAGGTCCAAGGGCCGCATTACGCGGGAAATCAGCCCCGACGTGCAAGCCATCCTCTCCCCGAACTGGTCCCGCAACGGGCGATATCTCGCCTTCAGCGGCATGAAGAACGGGCTCACGGATATCTACGTATGGGACCTGGAGAAGAACGAGCTCAGGCAGCTGACCCACGATCTGGCCCATGACGATCATCCCGTCTTTTCCCCATCCGGGAAGTGGATCGCTTTCGAGTCCGACCGGCGTAATGCCGTAGTAACCCCGCCCGCCGACAACCCGCTGGACGGCTATGACAGCCTGCTGATGTTCAACGATATCTACCGGATCCGCCTGGAAGGCGACAGCCTGACCAAGGTGGCGGGCGGCCCCTATGACGAAAAACAGCCATCCTACGGCCCTTCCGATTCCACATTGGTTTTCATTTCCAACCGCTCCGGCATCGACAATATCTATCTGAACCG
>JBDSWM010000156.1:0-12682 GCA_039926685.1 Fibrobacteria bacterium
TTGCTTTCCCTTTCACCCGATCCGGGTGCAACCAGTAGCAGGGGTTATTCATGTTAAAGCGCTTATCCACCTTTCCCGGCAGCCAAGGACCAGTGGTCATCGTAGTCATGGACGGATATGGGATCTCCCAGAATCCCGAAGGCAATGCCATCACCATGGCCAAAAAACCCGTCCTGGACGAATTGCTGGCCAAATACCCGCATACCCTGTTGAAGGCGCATGGCAAAGCCGTGGGCCTTCCCAGCAACGATGACATGGGCAATTCCGAAGTGGGCCACAACGCCATCGGATCGGGCCAGATTTTCGAGCAAGGCGCCTCCTTGGTGAACGCATCCATAGCAACCGGAAAACTCTTCGAACGCCAGGGCTGGAAAGACATCATCAGCAATGCGCGGCATGGCGGGACCTTGCATTTTCTGGGCCTGTTTTCGGACGGCAATGTGCACTCCCACATCAACCATCTCACCGAATTGATCAAGCGCGCCAAGCAGGAAGGCGCCCGCAAGGTGCGCGTGCACGTACTGCTCGACGGCCGCGATGTGGGCGAAACCTCCGCCCTCGACTATGTCCTTCCATTCGAGAAATTCCTGCGCGAGATTTCCTCGCGCGATTTCGACGCGCGCATCGCCAGCGGCGGCGGCCGCATGAAGATCACCATGGATCGTTACGAGGCCGATTGGACCATGGTGGACCTGGGCTGGAAAACCCACGTACTGGCCCAAGGCCGTACTTTCGCTTCCGCGGAAGAAGCCATCAACACCTTGCGCGCGGAAGGCGCCGCATCGGGAGGCCGCGTCATCGATCAGGATTTGCCGCCTTTCGTGATCGCCGAAGACGGGAAAGCGTTGGGACCCGTGGTGGACGGGGACAGCGTGGTCTTTTTCAATTTCCGCGGCGACCGCGCCATCGAGATCTCCAGAGCCTTCGAGGAGGCGGAACTGGCCGAGTTCAACCGCGTGCGCGTGCCCAAGGTCGTATACGCGGGCATGCTGGAATACGACGGGGATTTGCATATCCCCAAGCGCTACCTGGTGAGCCCGCCGGAAATCCGCAATACCATGGGCGAAGCGTTGGCGGAAGCCGGCGTATCCCAGCTCGCCATTTCGGAAACGCAGAAATTCGGGCATGTGACTTATTTCTGGAACGGGAACCGCAGCAACAAGTTCGACGAGAAGCTGGAGACCTGGTTCGAGATCCCTTCCGACAGGGTGTCTTTCGACGAACGTCCCTGGATGAAGGCCGCGGAAATCACAGACGCCACTATCGCCCATCTGCGCACCGGCAAATACAAGGCAGCGCGCATCAATTACCCCAACGGCGACATGGTCGGCCATACCGGCAACCTGCGCGCGGCCACCATGGCCATCGAAGCGGTGGATTTGGAGCTGGGCCGGCTGTTGAAAGTCATCGATGAGATGAACGGCATCGCCATCATCACCGCCGATCACGGCAATGCCGATGAGATGTACGAGCTGGACAAGAAAACCGGCAAGGCCTTGTACGCCAAGGACGGCCGGGTCAAGGCCAAGACCAGCCATACCTTGAATCCCGTGCCCTGCATTTTCTACGACAAGAAGAATCTGGGAGCGTATTCCGTGGATGGCGAAGGGTTCGGATTGTCCAACCTGGCCGCCACGACGGTGAACCTGCTGGGATATCAGTCCCCGGACAATTGGGATCGCAGCATCATCAAGTTCAAGTGAGCGGAGCGCGGCGCGGCGATTTACTCGCGCCCGTAGGTTTCCCCGGGCGAGAAGGTATTCTCCCGATCCAGCTTCAGGATTTGCTTCCGGAAGCTGGTCTCGAATAGGATCTCCTTTTCCGGGGGCGGTTCCTTCAGCAAGGTGAATTGCACCGCCGGCTTTTCGACTTTCCCCTCGATAACCAGGGTGCGGTTGAACTTCAATTCCTCGAACTTGGGCGCGGCCTGGCCGGTGTCTTTGCCGGTACCTGTTCCCGGCTTCCCGATGGGAAGGTCCGGAGCGCCGACGGATTCGGACTTCGCGGCATCGCTAAGCTTTAACGTCCGGGTTTTTTTCCCGTCCGCCGCCGTTGCGGCCGCGGCGGCCATAACCATGATCAGGATGGCCACCGCGACATGGGCGGTCAAAGGGGACTTGACGGACCTGCGGATCGAAGACGCCATGCCCTATTTTCCCACCCGGCCGGTGAAATTGGGAATGGGGATTTCCCGTTCCAACAGGCCGTTCAGCTCTTGAGGGGAAACGACAGTCTGGTTCCAGGGGTAAACCGCCCCGGAACCGGGCAGTTTATAGCGGATCCTGAGCCTGGCCCACACTCCGAAGCCTTCCGCCGGTTTCTGGTTCTGGGCCACGATACGGAAGAAATGGCGCCCGGCCTGCTTGTTGGTAATCAGAGGCCATACATCCTTGCTCACGCCTTTGTTCCATGGACCCTGCATGGCTTTTTGGGTAAGCACGGTATCGTTATCTATCAAAATGGCCCATTCCTGCTGCGCTGCAACTTCCAGTTCCATCGCCTCGACGCGCGGAGGCAAAGCGAAAAGAGATTGCGCCCACATCCGCTTCCAGGGGATGTAGTTAGCCATAGCCGTATCGATCTTGGGACCGATGCCTTTGTCCCCGCACCATAGGAAGCGGGGGGCGGCCTGGACTTCCGCCGGGAAATCGATCTTGGGCACGAGACCTTTGCGCACCTTCTTCCAATCCGCGCTGTCCTTGCGCGGCCATTTGGATCCCGGCAAATCCGGCAAGGCATACCACTCCTTGCCGGTGAGCACTTCCTGCAACGTGTCCAGCTCATTGCTGCGGGTCCATTTGTCCGGTTCGATCTGGAACAGCCTGGCGAAGGTCAATTCGCCCCACTCGGCGGGTACCCCGCCGGCAACCACCTTCTCGATCAGCTTATGGTATTTTTCCAGGGCCTGATCCTGCAATTGGTACCCAACCGTTTCCAGTTTTTCCTGGAAGGTCTTCCGCTGTTCGGGCCCGGCCTCGGGCGGGATGGGAGGTTTGACCAAGGCCTCATAGGACAGGAGGTCCAGGCATTTGGCCTGGACATACAAGGACTTCCCCAGGGAAATACGTAGACTGTCGTAAAGGGGATCGCTTTTCAAGTTATACTTCGCGGCGAAATCGAGCCCTTGCTGGAAAAAGTCGATGGCCTTTTCTTCCAGCTTGGGAATGCCTTCCTGCAGCAACTTCACCTGGTAGAAGAAGCGTTCCATGGGCTGGAAACCGCCGGGGAAGGGCGCCGAGCGGGCCAGGTCCGCGGCCGAGATATAATGGGCTCCGAGGTCGCGCATGCTCCGGAGGATGTTGGAACCCAGCGAGTCCACGGTTTTCGGATCCAGATCGAATTCCTGCGCTATGTCCAGGAATGCCATGAAATACTTCATGCTTTGCTCATGATACGGCGCGATGCGCCCGATTTGCTGGAGTTTGCCGGCTATGGCCTTTTCAGGCGTGCCCACATCCACGCGGATCAACAGCGGGACCTGGGCCATGGCCTTGATCTGGGAGTTCTCGTAGCGGGTGGCCATGGCGACCAGACGCACATTGGCGTCCCCCACCCAATGGTTGTTGACCTCCTGCTTGCGGGAAATGCTCAGCACCTGCAGGTATTGCTGCTGCGCCTTGGCATACGCGGCCGAAAGCGATGCCATGGCATCCTCCTCCCGATCGAGCTGATCGGAAGTGGAACGGGCCGGCTTGCGGGGGCCGTTATAGACCCCGGTGCCGAAATCCTCGAAGCTTTGCCCCAGGGAATAAGCGGCGCGCAGGGTCCAATCGACAATGCGGTAGTCCAGCACCTTGAGATATTCGTCCACGGAATTCTTCAGCAGGTTGGTTTTGCCGCGGAGATCGGAGTCGTATGCGCCCGCCCGGAGCGGCGCCTCGCGCATCCGCTTGGACGCGATTTCCCCCAGCGTATGCTGCGCCTGGGCCGCATAGAAGCGCGGACCCGGGTCCTCGGTTTTCAAGGCCGCGAATTCCGACACCACGCGTCCAAGCAATTGCACGGCCTCCTCGGCGCGTCCGCGTTGGAAAGCGGCCGTGCCGCCCATGCATAAGGCCTGTATGAGGCGGGCCTTGTCGGTAGCGTAGCGCCGGGTGAAAAGGGATTGCAGCTCCGTGACCTTGTCCCAGTTCTTGCTCTCGCCGAACAGCTCCACGGCCCGGAACAGCAGGTTGGGCGCTTCCTCCTTTTGCGGGAATTTCTTGGCGTAGGCCTCGAAAGCGCGCGCCGCCGAGTCCGGAAGGCCGGCGTTCAAGTAGGCGAAACCCGCATTGTAAAGCGAGGGTTCAGCTTCTGGGCTTTCCGGATGCGCACGCGTCAGGTTCAGGTACTTGTCGCCCGCTATCTTCCATTGCCCATCCTGTTCGCGGCATTTGGCCTCCCGGAAAAGCACCTTGGGCAATAGGTTGGATTCGAAAAAGACATCGAAGAAGAGGGAGTAGACGGCGATGGCATCCTTCCATTTCTTCTGCTTCTCCTGCATTACGCCGGCGTTGAACATGGCCACGGGGGCGATTTCCGCCAACGGAAACTCCTTGGGGATGCGCTGGTAGATTTCCGAGGCGGTTTGCAAGCGGCCTTCCTTCTCCGCCTTTTCCGCTTGCAGATAAACGGATTGCGCCAGCCTGTCCTTGGCCTCCGTCACGGAAGCGGCATCCTTGCCCTGGAGCATGGAACGGTAGGTTTTTTCCGCATCCTCCAGCCGGCCCAATTGGGCGTAGCTCTGCGCGGCCATCTGGGACGCCTCCACCGCCAGCGGGCCGGCGGGAAAACGTTTGCGCACGTCTTCGTAAAGCGGCAGCGCTTTGTCGAATTCGCCTTTGTTGTACAGATGATTGCCCTTCCAGATCAGGATCTCGGGGGTTTTCTCATCGTTGGAGGAAACCTTCAGGTAATTATCCAGGGTTTCCAGGTACAGTTCGGACGCGTACGCGGAAGACGCCTTGCTGGAATCGGCATGCGATAGCCCCGCGTCCACCGTCCCGGCGCTGTCTCCCTTGGGGGCGGCCAGCTTGACATCCGCCCTGGGCACCAGGTCGCCTTTTTCGCATCCCCCTTGAGCGATTTGAATGAGCCGCAGCCGGTCAGCAGCAAGGCTAGGGCGGCCAGGGAAGGATACGGGTAGCGCCGGCTATTTCTTCTTTTCATCATCCGTCTTCTTCAGCATTTCCTGCGCCGCCACGATGGCATTGTAGGCGGCCGCCTTGCCGAGCTTGGGATCGCCCTGCTTGGAGACCTGCATGTATTTCTTGGCCGCGGCCGCGAATTCGTTCAAGGAATAATAGGCCTCCGCTTCCTGATAATTGTACTTAGCCCGGTTGGCATTATCCGGATAAATCGCCAGGAAGGCGTCGTAGGCCGATATGGCCTTGCGGTAATAGCTCGCGCGCTTCAGCGCACCATCGCCCCCTGCGTTCGCCAATTGCTTGGCTTCATACAGGTAATGGCGGGCCACCAGCTCTATGGCCTGTTGGCTTACCGAATCCGCGTTGGCCCTGGTCTCGGGAGAGGAAATCCGTTTATACCAGTCGCTGCCGCGGCAATAAGTGCGGAAAATCTTTTCGCGCACTTCCGCCCCGCGGTTGTAGTTCTGCTCCTTGTCATAGGCTTTTCCCAATTCCATGAGCGCTTCCGGCATTTTCTCATAATCCGGATAGGTGTTCATCAGCGCTTCCAAGGCGCGCTTGGACCTGTCCATACGGCCGGATTGGGTGTAGATCACCGCCATGCGATGCAGCAGCTTGGCCCCCAGGCGCGAATCCCCCAGCTTGTCCGCGAAGGCCTTGCTCTGCTTGAGGCCTCCGTCGCCGGTGGTGTCGCTTTCCGCTATGGACAGGGCCGCGAACTGCAAGGCTTCGCCCGTCAGCGCGGATTTGCTTTGCTGCGATTTGGTCTTATGGGCCGATTCCTCAAGGATGAAAGTGAAGGAACTGATGGCCGTTTTATAGGCATTGGCGCGGTAGCGGGTCCAGGCCAGCTTGTACAGGGCCTGTTCGAAATACCTGGAATCCGGGTAGTCGAGCACCTTGTCATACGCCGCCGCGGCCTTTTCCAGCCTATTCTCGTTGAAATAATATTCACCGATGAAAATGAGCGCCTGCTGCGCATACAGGGATTGCGGGAACTTTTCCGACAACTCCTCGAAATAATGCAGGCCGGAAACCGTCTCGCCACGCAGGGTCTGGGTAAAGCCCATATAGTATAGGGCGGCGGGACGCCAGGGAGAATCCGGGTAATTCCCGATCAATTCCATCCATGGCCCTTCGTATGCGGATGGATCCATGGTGGGTTCCGCCTGCCCCAGAGGCAAAGCGCCTCCCGCTTGCGCTTCCAGCCATTGGAAGGAGGCCATGCGCTTCTTGAGACCGTCCTCCTCCAAACCGTAATTCAAGTACCCCTTCTCGAACAGGAGCCAATCCATGATACCGGAGGAATTCGGGTCTTCACCCAATTCCCGGATGCGCCTGAGTATGTCATCCGCCTTGCCGGCGAGCCGCTCTGAGATGTCGTCCGCCAGGATGCGCGAGCGCTTGGACAATTCCAGGCGTTCGGCCGCCTTGCCGCTGTCGCCGCGAATGGCGGCCAATTCCAGGTTCAGGGTCTTCTGGGTGTATTTGAGCAATTCTTCCAGCCAGGCCTTGTGCAGCACGTGGATGTCCAGCGCCAGGGATCGGCTTTCGAACAGCTTCTGCTTGATCTGCTTGCGGAACCCGATGGAATCGTCCGAGGCGGAATCGGCTGACTTGGCGGTGAGATCGGCGTTGATCTCCGCCGGATCGATCAGCTTCGCCAGCACGGTTTCGCGCTCCTTGTTGAACGCCTGCTCAGAGTATTCGCCGGTCTTGTAACGGTCCTCCACGAAATCGCACAGCCCCAGCCCTTGCTGGTACAACCGCGCGATCGCTTCCGGGGACAGTGGTTTCTGCTTCGCGAGCGCGGCGGCGGCATTGTCCAGCTTGGCCTTCACGCCGGCCAGTTGATCGTCCGTCATCTGCTTGCCGTCCTCGCGATCGTGCAGCCTCTTGGCGAACTCCTTCAATTGATCGGTTTGCTTGTCCACCTGCAAACGGAAGGCCCATTCGTTCCTGGCCTTGAGCATCACCTTGCGCACCAGCACATTGAGGCCTTCGATGGCCCAGGGATTGTCCGGATACTGAGCGATGAGCTTTTTCAGGATGAATTCGCCCGCGTCCAGATCGCCCAAGCGGATATTGGCCCACACCATGCCATACAGGGCTTCTGCCTGGAAGCCTTGCTGATCCAACAGGTTCTGATATCCCTTCAGTGCCTGCTCATAATGGCTTTCCTCGAAGTTGAGATGCGCCAGCGCCAGTTCGGCCTGATTGTGCAGCCGCTTATCCAGCTGGGCTTCGCTGACCAAGGTTACCAGCACGCCGCGGGCCTCGGCGAGATGCTTCCGGCGCACCAGGGATTTCGCGTATACGAACAGGGACTTGAAATGGTATCGATTCTTGTCCCCGCCGGCCGTCATCTCCTTCTCGACGAGCGAATCCAGGCCCAATTCGTAGGCGCTTTGCACCGCCAGGTAACGGGCGGGAGGATAAAGCGCGGCGTCGAAGGCCCGCGCGGTCATGAAGGTCCGGTAACGCGCCACCAGGGAATCGTCCTGGCGGGTCTCGAACAAGGCTTGCAACTGGCCCAGGCAGGCGGGGCCGTACATGCGGCTGTCGGGCGTGACTTTCTCGAAGGCCTCCACCGCACGCAACGGTTTGCCGTCGACCATGAAGCTGGCTCCCAGGTAGAAGTTGATCTTGCCGATGGAGATGCGGCCTTGGAAGCGGCCGGAAAGGCGTTCCAGATCCTCTTGGACCATTTCGATGCTCTTGGAAGCCAGGCGCGATTTGATGCGGACCAGATCCAGGTTGGCGATTTTCTCACATTCCTGCTTGTCGGTCCTGGCGGCCAGGGTATCCTTGTAATCGTTCAGCTCTCCGTAGAACCGTTGCGAGGCCCGGCCCATATTGGCCATCAATACCCGGAAGAAATCGTCCTCGATCAGGCCGTTCCCGCCTCCGGCCTTGGCCAGTCCGATGCGCGCGCGGTATTCGGCCAGCAAAGCGAAGGCGTCATCCCATCGCTTGTTCATTTCCTTCTGCACCTGAACCAGCTTCCCGATGCGATCCACATTGTCCTTGAGCAGCAGCTCCACCATATCCCGGTTGGGGGTTTCCTGGAGCATTTCCTTGGCGATGAAATACGCGTCATCCAAAGGTTTTTCCAGCTGCACCACCTGTTTGCGGGTACTGGCGACGTTCTTCTCGAGGGCCTCTATCATACGGTCCAGGCGCACATCGTCCTCCGGGCCCAGACGCGTGATCCGGGCGGGATACAATTGCAAATCGCGGAAATCCTGGCCCATGTACTGGAGCCGTTCCAGGTCCTCGAAGATGAAGCGCAGTTTCCTCCGCTCTTCGCGCAAACGGTTCGCCAAGGCGTCGGCCTGGGACCAAAGCGCCCTGTCCGCGGCGGCAGGGCCGCCGGCGGAGGACGAATTTGGCCCCAGGCTGCCGCTGGCGGGCGCGCTGAGAGCGAATAGAACCAGGAGCAACAGCCGCCAAAGCGGCCGCAGCAACCTAGTTGAGATCGACGGCTTTACCATCGGCCTCCTTGCGTCTTTCTTCCAGTCTCCGCTTCCTTTCCGTGGCGTCCAGTTCCTCGGCGTCCTCGGCCGGCTTGGCTAAGGTGGATTCCAGATTCACCTTTTTGCGCTTATCCGCATACCTCCGCAGCAGGAAGGAGCGGTACAGTTCGCTGGAAGGCTGGGAGAACCAGAAAGGGTATCTCGCCAGCCAGAACACTTTCCATTGCGGGAAAAAGGGCGAATATCCGTCCGTGGCCCCGTCCAGGCATTGATTGATCACGTTGTCGCAGGGGCCCAGTTGCGGACCGCGATCGGCGCTCAAAAGCCAGGACAGACCCGCTTGCAACTCCAGCCCGTTCTTGTATTTGAGCTTGGCTCCCGCGTTGAGATAAATCGGCGTTTCCAGGTAATGCACGTCGAATGTCTTGCCGATCATCCGGAAGCGCGTATAATCCCCTCCGCCATCGCCGTGCAGATCCGCGCGGATCTTGCGGACTATCTGGGAGACGAAGGGTTGCGCTTCCACCTCGGTGAAGAAGTCCGTGGTGAATGTCTTCAGTTCCAAACCGAACGACATGGGTATCAAGGAAAAATCCTGCTCCGTTATCTGCAGCTTGTTGCGCGCGGCCTTCACCCTTTCGGCGTTGTCGTCGTTTATGAAGGAGGAGAATTCCCCTTCCCAACCCAGGTTTCCGTACAACTTGAACGGCAGCCAGGATGAGATCTGGATCAATTCCAGGTCCGCCGAAGTGGTGAACTTCCAGCTATTTATGGTCCCATCGTTCCCCAGGATGAAGCCTTCCGGCCCGAATCCTTCCGTCTTTATGCGGAATCCGTTGGACGGAAAATAGCCCATCAAGGTGCGCCGCGCTTCCACGGTCTCGGAAATCCCGAAGAGCCGGATGGACTTGTTGTCCGGCGTGGTGACCTTCACCCTTCCGTACAGGTATCCCGGTTGCAGCACATAGGTCATGGCATTGATCCCGCCGGTCACGTCCAGGTAATCCGTGAGGCCGTAACTGAGCTCGGCATGCGGCAGCAAGGGAGGGATCTTCTGGGCGGCCGCGTTGTCCCACAGGAAGGACCTCCCGTACAGGGTGAGATGCAGATTGCCCGCACCGGCCGTCGAAGACGAGAGCGTGGTGCTCAACCCGTCCTGCCGCGACCGCAGAGCTTGCGCCCCTGCCGTATGGGCCATGCCCAATGCCAGTAACACGCATACCGCCTTGGTTTTCATCGCGCGTCTCATTGCAGCAACTCCTCGATCTGCTTCAGCTCTCCGCGGATGGCCTTCCGCTTTTCCGTCACTTCACCCTCCGAATCGTCCAGGACGCCCTTGAGGATGTCGTTCCCAGGCGAACCCCTGCGATCTTCCAGGCTGATCTCGTCCAGCTTGAGCCCGGCCGGGGTATTGCTGGAATCCTTCCGCACCGTTTTGGGCGCGGGATTCTTAGCCGCCAACAGCCGGACGCGTTTGCGCATCTCTTCGTTGAAGATGAGCGCCCGCATGGTCTCGGCATGGGTCTCGCTATATACCAGCGGAGCTTCCACCCGGATCTCAACCTTGGGCGGCTTCCGCACCTCCTGGCTGTAGAAGGAGATGGGATGGATGGGATCGAAGCTGAGGTCCGCCGTAAGGGTGAAACGGTTCCCCATCATGGTGCGGTACCCGCATCCCATTTCGAACAAGGTCGGCAGATAGCCGCCGTCCGGCTCCGGATTGAACTTGGTCGCCAGCGGTTTGTAGAACATGGCCGACAGCCGAAGGTAATACCCCTTGCGGTAACCCTTGTACTCTCCCGCCAGGCGCAGTTGATGCTGCGAATAGGCATGCGCCAGCCGATAGTCGTCCAGTCCCGAATAGTTCAGGTAGAATTTCAGCGGCAGGGAATTCGAGACCTTGATCCAATCCAGGTCCGCCATCACGCTGAAATACAGGATCGGATCGAATCCGGGCGTGGTCTCCCCACGCGAATATATGTCTTCCTCCGTGGACAATGTCGCGTTCAGGCTGGCTCCCAACCCGAACACACGCAGGTTGTCGTTGCCGGGCAAGGTGAATTTCAGGCGCGCGGTGGTGGCTCCCAGCTTTTCCCCGTCCCAAGGTACGCCGTCCACCTCCAGATGCAGGAAATCGGCCAAGCCAATGGCCGCGCCTACGGTCGGCACCAAAAGCAGGTCCCTTTGCAACTTGTTTCCCGAGCCGTACAGCTGGCGGAAATCGTTGCGATAGGCCGAATCGACCGTTCGGGACAGCTCCTCGTTGGCAACCGGCTTGATGCGAAAGTAAGAACTCAGCCCCCCCGTAACCCATATGTCACCCAACCCTACGGTATTGGAAGCCAGCACGCCCGTCACGCCTTCGGCGCGGGAACGCATCTGGGCCGCCATGGAACCATGGGCCAGGAGACCGAGTATTACGAGCGCGGCGCGGATCTTACTCATCGTTTACCGGCCTCAACGTATCGGGCTTGAAGGTCTTGCCTTCCTTCTTGCGCCGTCGCTGGTGTTCGCGTATGTGTTCTATCTCATCGAGCGAGAACAACCGCCATCCGCTGGCGTTTGTCCGGAAGCCCGCGAGGCCTGGATTCTCTTCCAGCCAACGCTTCAAGGTCGAGACGGAGACGCGCAAGGCCTTCGCCACTTGACCGGTGGTGTGATAGGTTTGGGAATTGGATCCGTTCAGGCTGTACATCTGAACCTTCTTTTTTGGAGACGTATTCAGATCGTACGGGGTGGAGGACTTAAGGCCGTAATTTTCCAACGGGTTAGCATACCCGCCAAGCCTCCCGGATTCCCGTCGCAATGGGCCGCCGCTAAAGCGCTCCCTGAACGGACCGCAAAGCCGGTATCCAAGGGGCAAAAGATGCCGTAGGGAAATCCCCCAAGCAACGCCTGCGGAAAGCCGTTTTCAACCCGGTTTCCAACCCGGTCGAAGGCGCCCCTCAATACCGGCGGAAATGCCGACCAGGATCGCGGACCTTCCTGAACGCGAGGTGCCCCAGTCTCGCAAACAACCCAAACAGCGAAAGTGCTTGCCTTTGGGGGGTTATTCGGGCCACAATTGGGGCACAATCGGCCACCATGCAGCAATCCGGAACGGCCCCAAAAATCCAATCGAGGTGACGCCATATGCGCCAGCAAAACCCGTTTTCGATCCTTGCCTTATCCTCCGGCCTGGTCATTTGCTCGCCGGCGCTCCCGCGTTGCGAAGAAAACCCAATGGGCAAGGCTTCGGAAAACCTGCATGAGATCAGCAAACCGCACTTGAAGGATCCCTTCCGCTGGCCCAGCATATGGAGCCTCTCCCCGCAAACCGGCGATCCCGGGGGAATGCAAGCGTGGCGGGATTCCCACAACTACGACCGCGACGAAGACGCGAAACCGGCGACGGAAACCGCGGCCAAGCCCAAGAACGATTGGCGATCCAGCGAAGAGAAGCGCACCCGGGCCTACATGAGAAAGGTGGGGCCCTTGATGCCGGCCTCCCTGCAGTCCCAGTCGGTCAATGAGGAAGGGCCCAAATCCGAAGCCTCCGCTCCGGTCAAGCATTACCTGTCCCAAGCCATCACCCTCGTCACACCTTTCCTGGCCGAGCCCGGAAGCGATGGGTACTTTCCCCGCGAGTGCAAAATGCGCTACGGCGGCTCCAATGAATCCGAAATCCTGCAATTGTTCGACGAGGTGATCCTGTCCACCGGCAGGCAGTCCGGCGTCAAGGTGGGCGACGTGTACCGGACCTATCAATTGGGGGAAAGCTACCGTTCTTACGCGGCCGGGCGCGGCCTGGGGCGGCTGGTGGAAACCAACGGGATAGTGGAAGTGATCCGGGTCGGGGAAAAATCCTGCGTGGCCCGGTTGGTGAAGTGCTTCGGCACCATTTCCCCGGATTCGCGCGCCTGCCCGCTCACCGCCCCGGCGGAAGTGGCCGCCACGAGATATAGCCCCTCCACCGACAATAAGCTGGCCGCCCAGGTCATCTGGGTTACCGCGCAACAGCAATTCCCCCAGCCCTATTCCTATACTATCGTCGACCGGGGCGCCATCAAAGGGTATCGGCCGGGCGATATGGTGCTTTTC
>JBDSWM010000157.1:0-12096 GCA_039926685.1 Fibrobacteria bacterium
TTTCATAGACTATGTGGATCATGAGTATTGCCTGAGGTTGGCGAGCCGCGGTTTCCAGGTCCGCCGGATCAACGACGTATTCTTAAGGCATTCCTTGGGTAATTTGGAGGCCAGGAAAATCCTGGGGTTGAAATTCCATCCTACCCATCACTCACCTTTACGCCGATATTATATGACCCGGAATAGGCTATATGTAATGAGGCGCTACCCCTCTCGCCTTTTGCCTGAGGCTTTGGCATGGGCCAAAGAAATCGTTAAACTGTTTTTTTTCGAAAACAACAAGAGAGATAAAGTGGCATTTATGCTATCTGGAGCGAATGATTTCTTCCGGGGGAAATTCGGTCCTTATACGAAGTCACGTGCCGGATAATTGGGAGACTAGCGAATGGGAAAGCTTGCGAAAATCATGCAAATGGCGAGGGCTAATGGAGTCCTCGGGGTTTTTTCATTCATCAAGTATCGGATAATAATCGACGCAATCGCCTTACTGGCGCGCCTAATCCGTTTCGACACGCGAAGAGATGGCGCCAGGCAATGCATCCAGGATTTCATTGCCGAAACGAATGCCATGAAGCAGCCCAGGATTCTTGAATTGGGTTCCCGGGACATTTCCAGGAAAAGCCAATTCACTTCCTATGGGGAGTACGTAGGCTTTGATATTTATCCCGGTAACTATGTCGATGTTGTCGGCGATGCGCATCAGCTATCCAGCTATTTTCCCGAAGGCCACTTCGACGCCGTATACTGCATTTCCGTTTTCGAGCATCTGGCCATGCCTTGGAAAGTGGTCATCGAAATAAATAAAGTATTGAAACCGGGGGGGCGCCTGCTCATTGCAACGCACCCCACCTTCCCGCCGCATGCGCAACCTTGGGATTTCTGGAGATTCTCCCGCTCCGCATTTTCGGTTTTATTGAATTCAAAGACCGGTTTTGAAATCCTGAAATGCGTTGAGGGGTTACCCTGCGTTGTCCTTCCTTTAAGCGAGTTTGAGACGAAAGTGGGGCATAGGGTGCTCGCCTTTCTATTGGTTTGCACCGTGGCCAGGAAAATTGGAGATTGTCATTTAGGATTGAATTGGGATGCGAAAATAGAGTCCATTCTTGATAACGCATATCCAAAGGAATACTCAGACAAGGTTTCCGATGCCTTTTATTCATATCGAAAAGACAAGCTCCTGGGAGGAAATGCGAACGTCAAGAACATTTGATCCGGATTGTGATTATCTCGATAAATGTCGTGACCTTTTGACGCTTTGTTTAGAACTTCGATCAGGTCGAAAAAACCATAAGGAATCTCGAGTCAACCGTAATCAGATTCTCTTGAGTATTTCGGTCACAACAAAAGATATGGAATCGCCTTTAAACCCCTTTATATTAGAAGGCGCCTTGGAATCATTGTCCAGGCTTAAATATGGGACGAAATTTGATGTTTTAAAATAAAGGAAAAGGGGTCTTTCTCATGCGACTAGGAAAATTATTTCAACTTGGAATCGTTTGGTTAGCATGCACAGTTAACGCTGATAATCTCCTCGACGCTCATTATCAGTTCAATTCTTATAATGCCTATTCTCCAAATGTAATGAAAGACGGCGCGATCTACCGGATGTGGTATGGTGGATGGCAGGCTTCGAGTGATTATCCGAATGACAAAATATATTACAGATACTCTAGTGATAATATTTCGTGGAGCACGGTTCAAACGGTATTGACTCCAGGTCAGGTCTCTACGAGCGCCCAACATGTGAATGACCCTTCGGTAACTAAGCATTTTAATGTGACAAGCGGAACCTACCAATATACCATGTTTTATACGGTTTGTGTGTCGCCATGCAATCAATCTGACAATCAGATTTGGTCCTCCGTTTCTTCGGATGGGGTCACTTGGGCCTTTCCGCAAATGTTGGCAATCGGAGGACCTGCGGAGCCGAGCGCGATTTACGACCCATCTTCGGATGGAACTTATTGGAAAGTCTACTATGTAGATCGAAATGCACTTGATAAAGTCAGGATGTTGAAGGTAAACGGGAACAGAAATGCCATCATCTCACAAGATGTCTACTCGAATTCAAATTTCGCAATGGCAAATCCGGAAGTGCAATATTTCAATGGTAGTTGGCAATTGTTCTTCAACGTCTGGAAGCAATCTCCGCTCCGCATGGACATCTATAAGGTGACTTCCGGGAACAATACCTCTTGGCCTGCAAATACTTCGACCGGTATCATTCTTAATACCACCAATCCTGGGGGGATTTGCATGACAGCCACACCTGGTATACTTCCGGACCCATCGATCTCAAACCGCTATCACATGTATTTCGCTGTGCAGTTTGCCCCTTCTGGCGGATATTGTACATCTCCTATTTCCTTTGTTGAGACTGATCGTTGGTACATGTCCAATTAATGTAACGAGTTCGATATCTATTAGGTTATTCATAGGTGAGCTAATATAGGCGCGAGGCTTGAGTCAAGAAGGTCTCTCCCTGGCCTAGATTCCCTTTTCTTCGAGCCGGTCATGTTCTACAGGGAGAGAAAGGTGAAGTGGTCAACTTTTAGGCAGTTCCTGGTTATGGTTCATCTCTCCCTTTGAAAATGACTCTTTTCCAGTATTCACCGATAATTCTTCCGGCCTGTTTTTTGCTTAAATGTTTCAGGTAAGGGGGGGTGTATGATGCGTTTATTGTTTGTTGGGTTGTTATTCATTTCCTGCGTAAGCAGCGATAAAGATCAAGTCACCTTGAAAGGTTACTCCGGGACTTTCAAATACCAAGAAACCTATACCAGCTATTCAAAGTTCGCGTCTTCCGGATCCGGCTTTGAATTGGTGGTAGACTCGCTCGCTGTCGCTACCGATATGGTTGAAAAGTATCTGGTCATATCCCCGGAATCGCTTTTTGTCTATAGCTATTCTACCACTGAAGGATGTTATTCCATCCTTGATTCGGGAAAAATCGAATTCACGGATGATTCCACCTTCAGCCGTATCGGCGGGGACCATGATATAGCCATCATATATCACGGCTCTCCGAAAATGCTCCTAGCCGGATTCAGCGATGCGTTGAATTATTGGAAATCACAACAAGCCCGGGATTCGGTCTGGGTATTCGATACGGAAAAAAAGAAAGTGGAATTGCTAAGCATAGATTCCTTCGGCAGCAAGGTTTTTCTCAGTTTGAAATCAGTTCAGCATAAATATGGCCACTCGGATTCGGCCGTAGCCGACAACCTGTGCGGGGCTTAAGCTGAACCTATCTGGATTTTTTTAAATGTGCTTCTGTGGAATCGGCTGAGGTCCCCGATGAGTTCATCAGTGGGGCGCATGGTTTTCGATTGTGGGCATTTTTTTACCTTACTACGAGCTTGCCAGCCCGAGAGTCCTTACAGAAGATAAAAGGTGATGAATGCTGAAGAAAATGCTGATAAAGGGAATTTATAAAATCGGGCTATCCGGCTTGATATATCCAAGGGATCGGCTATCGAACAAGTATCTTAAGGGAACCGGAGTAGAGGTGGGAGCCCAGTCATCGCCTCTCCATTTATCCAAACGAGCTAGTGTAAAGTACGTCGACATCGTCACACGGGAGGAAAGCATCCGGAAATTCCCGGAGTTGAATCCGAAAAATCTCGTGAACGTGGACATCGTCTCCGATGGCTTTACCCTGAACGGGGTGCCCTCCGGTCAATTCGACTTCTTGGTTGCGAACCACGTCTTGGAACATAGCCCCGATCCTATCGGTACAGTGGTGCAATGGCTTCGGGTAATCAAACCCGGCGGCATTCTTTTTTGCAGTGTTCCGGACATCGAATATTGCTTCGACAAAGGGAGGGCGGTAACCTCATATCAGCATTTGCTCGGCGATTTCGAAGCGAATGGAAGCGGCGCCTCAGAGGTCCTTGCCGAAAGGAACAAGGATCATTACCGGGAATGGCTTATGATTTCCGAACCCGCGATCCTCAATCGTGCCGTAATTCCTTCGGAACAATTCGACAAAAGGATGGTGGAGATGGCCCAAAGCCGGGAAGAGATCCATTTCCATACCTTTACGCCGCGATCCATGCGGGAGCTGTTCGAGAATCTGTCTGGAAATATCCTGCCTGGCCTCCAAGTCCTGGAAATGTCCGCCGAGCGGAATGAAATCATCCTCATCGCCAAAAAGTAGCCAGCCTGGCGATCAGGCTTTTGGCGATCAAAGCCAGGACTTTCCCTTCCAATATGAATCTGGACCTGATATCCACCAGGCTAAGCTTGGGCGCATAAACCGCTGTCATGATAAGCGCGATGGCAATGGCGTTCAGGGACATTAGTAATCCATGAGCCAGATGGCTTGCCACTCCATGGTGAAGCCGCAAATAGGTCATGAAGCTTTCCGTGAACATGAGCTTTTTCCTGGATACGTCCCACATCTTGAAGCTGGTGCCGCCTATATGCGTGATTCTTTCATCGGCATCGACAGCGGCCTTTAATCCCATCCCCTTCAAAGTCAGACAGAAATCCACATCCTCCATCCAGATGAAATACGCTTCGTTGAGCGCGTCTTTGCCTAAGAACCGGTTTTTATGGAACAAAAGGAAAGCACCCGGTATTTGATCGACGAAGTGCGTCCCCGACAATGCGACATGGGAGTGGCAGAAACGGACGGCAAGTCGCTTGGAGAGCGTGAGTTTACCCAATAGGCTGCGCAAAAGGATGAATTGCAATAAGGTCGGGAATTTCGGGTAGAAGTCCTGGATTTGCGGCTTGCCATCGCTGCCGTACAATAGCGGCGCAATCGCCCCGATCTCAGGATTGGTTTGCAGCCCGGCGATAAGCTTTGGGAAGGGGTTGGACAGGAATACCATGTCCGGATTCAATATGAGGTGGTACTCTCCGGTTGCCGCCCGTAAGCCTATGTTCACGGCTTTGGCGTAGCCAAGGTTGTCCTGATTCCTTATGACGCGGACATTGGATCGCATTGAGTAGGCGTCCAGATAGTCGCCATCCTTGGAGGCATTATCGACCAGGAGTAGCTCGAATGTTTCCTCCGGCACAAGCGCGAACAGGGAGGATACGCAATCCCGGAGCACTTGCTGGGAATTCCAGGTCACGATAACTATCGAAATTTGCGGCATTGAGCTTTCACCGCCTTGTCAGGCAGGCCTTACTTTTTGAAATTAGGAAGGTCCTATGGCAATTGTCAGCACTCTTTCACTTTTGTTCGCGCTGTATTTGGTGCTCGATGCCGTGTTCAGGAAGGTCGATTTTTTTTCCCCGGCCAGGCTCTACTTCTTTTTTCATTCCTTGACTCTCGGAATCGCATTCCTGGCGGCGGACAAGGCGATGACGCCTTTCAAGCCTCTCACGAACCTTGTCTACTTCGGGAGTGCCGCCTGTTTCTTATTGGGTTCCTGGATAGTCAAGGTGCTCGCAGAGGAAGGGGATGTCCGTACCGGGAAATTAACCGGCTTGGGAGAATACAACTGGAAACTGCATATGCGCCTAACGTTTTTGCTCTTCCTGATCTTCGTGGTTGGAATTGCCATCGCGTCCCTTGGAATAGGTGGGGTTCCCTTGCTTGCCAAGGACAAAGCCAAGGCTATCATCGCTTTTTTCAAGGTCAATTGGTATTCCAGTGTCGCATTGAGCTATGGCGGTCTTACGATAGCCATGTTCTTTATGGCCATATTCCGCCCCCGGACGCTTCCCAGGATCTTGAACTCGGCCTTCTGGATGATGGTGTTGTCGCTGATCATATTCGCTTTGGCCCTGAGTCGTAGCGGTTTGATCTTCTTCGCCTTCTTCGCCATCGTGTTCTACAATTATGCGGTCAAGCGTTTGTCCATCCCCAAGCTGGGGGTGATTTTTGTCCTGTTATTCTCCATATTCATGGTGACCGGATACCTCAAGTTGAGCAACTTCCAGAAAGAGCATCAGCTCAATGTTCACCCCTTGAAGCTGGCGCGGCTCATGCTCAAATTCCCGTATGTTTACGTTGCCAACAATTTCTGGAACCTGGACTATGCGCTCAACCCGGATAATGCCCACGAGCGGCATCCCACCACCTATGGGTTTACCACTTTTTCCGGGGTCTTGGACATGATGGCCCTGCCGGGGGGGACCCTGGGCGTCGGCATCCGTGCCGCTGGGGGGTGGGACGATCAATTCCATGCCCGATCCATAAAGGTCAGGGGCCTCAATACCATGGGCTATCAATGGGGCTTGTATAAGGACTTCGGGATGGCGGGTGTTTTCATCTTTCCCTTCCTGTTCGGCATGGCGGCCAAAATGGTCCATCTCCGGGTGAAATACCGGCCCAATGTCTTTTACGTCGCCTTGTATTCCTTCCTGGCTTTCTTCATCGGGCTTAGCTGGTTCCTGGCCTTTTGGGAGTCCATGATTTACGTGTATGGGTTGTTGTACCTGGTCGGCACCTGTTATCTCAGCCAGCGCACCTACTCGGGAGGGGATGCCCAAGCCCAAGCGGCTTGAGACACCGGAATATGGAAAACACGCGCTTACTTAATATATTAATGGCCGTTTCAGGTCTTGTTCCCAGTCCTATGGTTCGCTCCCGGAAGGTGGTTTGATGCGGAATGCAAGCGGTGTCGACGTCGTTTTGCGCTTCGTCCGCATCATCGTAGCCAAAAAGAGGTTCATCCTCCTTTCCACCTTTTTTTGCACTCTCATCGGCGTGATCGCGGTGATGGTCTATCCTTCCACTTATCAGGCCGTGGGCATCATCAAGCCCCCCAAGAATGAAGGCGGTTCGCCTATCGAGTCCGCGCTCAAGGAAAGTTCCGGAGGGGGGGGCCTGGCCGGGATGCTGGGCTCCTTCATTTCCGGAGCCGAGTCCGGCGAAGACGATTGCATGACCATCCTGAACTCCGCGTCTTTCGCTAAGCTGGTCATCGATCGGTTCGACCTGTTGAAGGAGTACAAATTCGGGCGCGGGGGCAAGAAGTACTATTTCGCGGACGTGCTCAAGCAATTCTTCAGGAACGTGGAATACGAGATCACGGATTACAACGACATCAAGGTTTCCGTGGAGGATAAATCGCCGGATAGGGCCCGGGAGATGGTCGCTTTCATGATCCATGCCCTGGACAGCATTTACACCAGCGTGCAAAGGACATCCACCAAGCAAAGGCTCCAATACGTGGATCAGCGGGTGGCGCTTACGGAAGCGGACGTCAAGCGTTTCGAAGATTCCTTGTCCGCATTCCAGAACAAGCACAACCTTTTCCTGCCGGAAGTCCAGGTCCAGGCCATCCTGGAGAATGCGACGAAAACCGAATTGGAAATGGAGACGGTCGAAGAGAGTATGGCCCTGGAAGCGGCGTTGCGGGGCAAGGACGGTTCCCGTTACCAGAATCTCGCGGTTCAGAAAAGGCTGCTGCAAAAGACCATGAACGGCAAGATGCGGTCGCCGACCGATTCCAACAGCCTGGTGATGCCGATACGCAATATTCCCGCCATGGCCACGGAGTATTTCCGTCTCGAGAGGGGATACAAGGTCAAATTGGGCCTCTATAAATACCTCATCCAGCAGGCGGAAGCCCTGAAACTCGATGCCGACAAGAACATCCAGGTCATCACCGTGCTCGATCAGCCCTGGACCAATGATAAGCGCGTTTCCCCCAAGCGGCGCATCGTGGTGGAAGCCGTCTTCATCCTGTCCCTGCTGTTTGCCACCGTATTGGCCGTGCTGATGTCCCTATGGGATAGGCATAAGCAGGAAGGGTCCGAAACCCATCGGTTGGTGCAGGAGATCCGAAAGGACCTTTTCAAAATCTGAGATCGGGGGAGAGCGGCCCACGGCCGCTTGGATCAGAACCCGGACTTCGGTCCGGTCACTTCATGATGGTCACTATGGACAGCGCCAAGGTAGCCAAGCTGAGCAGGATGGGCGTGTAGATGATGAATCGCTGCTCCGCATTCTGGTCCACGTAGACCATATCCCCCGGCAGCAGAACGCCTTCCTTTACGGAAACCGATTCCCGGATCCCGTTGGAGCGCGTCACCTCTATCTTGCTGGGGATCTTACTGCTGGTGATGAGGCCGGCATCGGAAATGTATTGGATCAATTTGAAATTGGAACGGTAAGGCTGGAATCCGGGCCTTAGCACCGCTCCGGCCACGTAGATATCCCGCTTCTGGGGCAGGATCTCCACCTGGGCCAGGGAACGGGGCCGGTAGTCGGCTATCTGGGTGGGATCCAGCATGGCCTCCTTGCCGTCCGCCTCCTTGACATGGACGAAGGCGAATATCGGCAGGGCCGTGAACCCGGTGAATTTAAGCATGATGTTCGGAAGGGGTTCGTTCTCCTCCAATTCTATGGGCATGGTAAGGGTGTCGCGCCGTACCATCACATAGGGCTTGGTATAATTCATATAGGGAACATGCACGGTGCCGCCCTGCGGCAAATAAGGGTTTGAGTTCAAGTCGCCTTCGATCATGAATTTCCGCAGGTCGACTTCGGTGGAGTCACCTTTCCGGGTAATGATGCGCACTTTGCCGCGCTGGGCGAGGTTGGAAAATCCGCGCGCTTGGGTAAGCAGATCGGTCAGCCGGTGATTTCCGGGGACTTGGTAGATTCCGGGCTGCTGCACGGCTCCCGTCACGAAAACCCGCATCAATTTGGGGCGGGACAGATTGGCGAAGCATTCGGATTTCTTGTGGGCGGTGCGCAGCTTTTCGGTCAGCAAGCGCTTGGCTTCCTTGAGCGTAAGGCCTTCCAGGGGAACCACCCCGATGCGGTTGAGCAGGATATTCCCCTCGGGATTGACCTGCCTCTCCATGGAGACCGATTCGAAGAAAATCTGGAACTGATCGCCGGGTCCGATGATATAGGTGCTGTCGGGCAGGACGAAATCGCCTGTATACGGGGTGATGTCCGATTGGAGATGGGGCGGGGAATCTTCCGAGCCATCCATATTGCCGCGAAGCCCCGCGAGATCGGATATGTCCATCTTGGAGGAGTTGCGCAAATCCCCCAGGTCCAGGGCCATGGCTCCGGTGGTCGTGATCATGGCAATGATGGAGGCGGATGCGAAGCAGCGGAATGGTTTCATTTTCAAGCGGTAAAGATACAAATTAATGGCCTTTGACCTTTATTGGGACAACTTGGACAGCACTTCGCCGGCCTTCTTCTTGTTGCCTTCATTGAAATAAACCGCCGCGATATTCTCAATCCCCCTGCGCCCTTGCAGGCTGCCCAATGCCAAGGCCGCCTGGAATTCCTCCAACGCACGGTCATAACGCTTCTGCCCGAAGAACAGGACGCCGCGCTTCAGGCGGATTTCCGGCTTCTTGATGCCCGCCTTGACGGCCTGCTCCAAGGTGAGCAGGGACAGGAAATCGTCGCCGTTGCGCTCATGGATGGCCGCCACCCTCAGGTAGTACTCGGTGCGTTTGGGATCGATGGTCAGGCCTTCCTCGTAGGCGCGCACGGCCTTGCGATCGTTCTCACCCAGCTCATACAACTGTCCCAGGTAGAAATAGAGATCGGCCGGAGGCAGCGGGATGATGAGGATGGCGTCCTCCATCACCTTTTCGGCCGCGGGATAATCCCTGATGCGCGCATTGGCTTCGGCCATGGCCAGGTAGATGTCCGGTTGGTCCGGTTCCAGCTTCAGGGCCGCGTCGAAATTCTCCAGGGCTACCGGGATGTCCCCGGCTTTGAGGGCCAGCTCGCCCAGCATCTGGTAGGCGCGCACATTGGGCCCGTCGATTTCCAGCGCCCGGCGGAAGCAGGGCACGGCATCGCCCACGGCGCCCAGGGAGGCGTAGACCTCGCCCAGCAGCATCCAGGTGCGGGTGAAAGTGGGCGCTTCCTCCAGGCTGCGGCGGTAGGCCACGATGGCCTTGTTATAAGCTTTGGCCTGGACATGGCAATTGCCGAGATTGAACCAGGCGAAAGCCCGGTTGATCTGGAACTTGTCCTTGAGGGCGGCCTGGCGGTATTGATCCGCGGCGCCGGCATAGTCGCCCTTTTCGTACAGGGCATTGCCTATTTGCATGGGATTCTTGGGCGCCGCGGCGGCGACTGACGTCGTAGCATCCCCGTTACCTCCGCCGGGAGGCTTTTCCTGTGCGCGCGACGCCCCCAGCAGCATGGCCAACGCGAATCCGATTCCCGCGAGTTTACTCATGCGGTCAACCGTCCGCGCCGAAGTTGAAGCGTTTTTTCACGGATTGCCGCACCGCCGTTTTCATCAGGATGGCGGGCTTGAAGCGGATTTTTTTCGCGGAAGCGATGGCGCTGACGGCGAACCCGTAACCGGTGGGCTCTTCCTTCAGCACGGTGATCTGTTCGGGAATGCCCGCTTCGTTCACGGTGAACAGCAGCTCCGCGTACCCGCTGACGCCTTCACGGTTGGCCCGCCCTGGATAATCGAGGGGCGGATTGTTCATTTGCACCGCGTCGATATCGGTCTGGCCCACCTCATAGGTCATGGCCGCCATCCCGTTGCCCTGGCCGCCTCCGGTGCCCGCGCCTATCCCGCCCGTGCGGTCGCCTCCGGAAACCAGCGCCAGGCCTTCGCCCCCGGCCGGGCTCAAATCGATCTTGAGGCCTCCTCCCGGCGTGGTGGGCCGGGAGGGGTTGGGCTGGGGCGGGTTCATCGACTGGGTCTTGATTTCCTTGATCTCCCGCTTGGCCAGCTTCTCCTGGGTGGGAGGGGTGAATTCCAGCGCGGTGGTGACCTGCTTGGGGGAGAGGTGGGGATGGGCGTTGCGGGCCAGCAGGACCTGGATATAAGGGACCAGCAGGTACAGCCCCAGGTTCACGGCCACGGCGGCCACGAACAGGACGGACTTCTCGATCACCGGTTGCGCGCGCATGCGATCGACGTCCGGTCTCACTCTTTGAGCGAGGAGATGGACACCTTTTTGACGTTGGCCAGGTTGCATTCGTCGAGCACGTCCACGGCCTTGGCGATGGAAGCGTCCCGGTCGGCCACGATGACCACGGCCCGATCGGGATCCTGGGACATGTAATGTTTGAGAACGGTGCCCAGCGCCTTGAGGCTCACCGGGCTTTCGTTCACGTGGATGGCGCCGTCCTTCGTCACGCCGATCAGCAGGGGCTGGCGCGGCAGGGACTTGGAGCTGCTGGCCTTGGGTTTGTTGATGTCGATGCCCGTCTCGCGCGTGAAGCTGCTGGTGAGCACGAAGAACACCAACAGGAAGAAGAGCATGTCGATCATGTTGATGAGGTTGATCTCCGCCACGCGGCGGGGCCTGCGCTTCAACCCGAAATCGTCGCCGCCGAGGGAGCTCATGCGGGGGTTCCTTTCTCCGCGTACACGCGGATGAGCCGGGTGGCGCCCGCCACGCATTCGTCTTCGATGGCATCGGCGCGTTTCTGCAGGTGGTCATGGCAGATGAGGATGGGGAAGGCGACCACCAACCCCGCTTCCGTGACTACCAGGGCCTGGGCGATGCCGCCCGCCATCATGGAAGGATTCCCCGCCCCATACAGGGTGATGACGCGGAAGGTCTCCATGATGCCCATGACCGTGCCTGCCAGGCCCAGCAAAGGCGCCACGCCGGCCAGGATGGCGAGCGTGCCCAGATGGCGGGACAAATCCGGTACGTATTGGTGCAGGGTTTCGCGGGCCCGCATGATCATGGCTTCCTGCCCTTGCGCCCTGGCTTCCCTGATGGAACGGGCCAATTGGCCGAACAAACCTTTCGCGCCGCGGTCGCTTTCCAGGACCTTCAAGGTTTCCGCTTCGGTCTGGCCGAGCGTGTCCAGCAGCAGGCGCGTTTTGCTGTTCATCTTGCGGAAATGCCACCAGCGTTCCAGGATCAGGAACCAACCCACCTGACCGGCCAGGAAAATCGCGCCCATGACCCAACCGCCTTGCGAGATGATGCGCCAGAGATCGTATAGGGTTTGCGAAAGTGCGTTGCTCACGTCCCGGTCAACCCTTCGGCCATAGCACGTTCAGGGACTTAAGCGCGTAAAACTCCATGTCCGCCACCAGGCGATCCACCCGGTTGGCCAGGAAATTGTGGCCCAGCAAGGTGGGGATGGCGATGAGCAGGCCGGTCTCGGTGGCGATGAGCGCCTCGCCTATGCCGCCCGCCAGCAATTTAGGGTCGTTCACGCCATGC
>JBDSWM010000158.1:0-9978 GCA_039926685.1 Fibrobacteria bacterium
GCTTCCGCCCCCGGCGGCGCTTCCGCCCCCGGCGGCGCTTCCGCCCAAAAGGTAATGCGCGGGCAGGTCATGGGGCAAGGGAATGCCTTTTTCCCGGCAGGCTTCCTCCATGCGCACGGCCACCTCCTCCAGGAGCTCATCCTCTTCATCCGCGTCGATGGTCTGTTCGATGCGGGCCCACGCGCCCGTGACAGGGTCGCCCAACACCGCTAGCATGCGCATGCCGTATTCCCCGTAAGGATAGACATGGGCCGCCATGGGCACTTTGCAGCCGCCGCCGATCCGTTTCATGAATTCGCGTTCCATGTCCACGGCATCGTGGGTTTCCGCATGGTCCACCGCTTCCAGGAGCTTTTGCACGCGCGCGTCGGCCTTGCGGCATTCGATGACCAGGGACGCCTGGCCGATGGCCGGGATCATCTCCTGGAAGGAAAAGGCATGCGTGATGTCGGCCATGCGGCCCAGGCGGCTGAGGCCCGCCGCGGCCAGCACCAAGCCTTGCAATTCGCCGCTGCGCACCTTGCCGATGCGCGTGTCCACGTTGCCGCGGATGTCGACGTATCGCAAGTCGGGCCGCATGGCCTTGAGCTGCAGCACGCGGCGGGGAGAGCCGGTGCCTACCGTGGATCCGGGCGGCAATTGCCGGAAGCTCCTTCCGTCCGAAATGAATACGTCTCGCGCATCCTCCCGTTCCGGGAAGGCCGCCAGCGTCAAGCCTTCGGGTTCGTCCTCCGGTACGTCCTTGAGCGAATGGACCGCGCAGTCTATGCTGCCGTCCAACAGAGCCAATTGCAATTCCTTGACGAAAACCCCCATTCCGGGGAAGGCATCCAGTTTGGTGCGCTGGTCGGCGTCGCCGGCGGTCTTGATGATCTCCAGGCGCACTTCCAGACCCTTGTGCGCTTGGCGCAGGGCTTCCGCCATCATCTCCGATTGGGCCAAGGCCAAGGGGCTTCCGCGCGTCCCTATGACCAATGTCCCTTTCGGGCCCGCCGCGGTTTTTGCCGCGCTTTTTCCAGCAACATTTGCCGCCATCCGGGGCCGCGGGGCCGCTTCCGCGGGTTTGCTTCGCTTATCCTTTTGCATCTTCTCTTTCTTCTTCCGCCAGCGCGAAAAGCAGTTCGGCGAAGTAACTCGCGCGTTTACCATCCCCGCGCTCCCCCAGCTGCTTCAGCCGCGTGGTGGGATTGTGGAGGAATTTATTCAAAAGGCTTCGGCCCAGGGATTCCAATTGGCGGCGGGTCTCGTCCGGCTGCCCGGCCGCCCATTTCTCGATTTCCTTTTCCGCCATGGCATGGTACTTGGTCCGCAGGTTGCGGATGGTGGGCACTATGTCCAGGCCCTGGAACCACTCGTCCACCCGCGAGGCCTCCTCGTCGATGATGGCCAAGGCCTGCCGCGATGATTCCTTGCGCATGGCCACGTTTTCGCTGACCACGTTCTTCAAATCATCGATGGTGAACAGATAGGCGTTGGACACGTCGCCCGCTTCCGGATCGATGTCCCTGGGCGCGGCGATGTCGATGAGGAAAATGGGCCGGCCGCCGCGATGGCGCGCTGCTTCCTGAACTTGCGCCTTGCTGATCACGATGTCGGGAGCGCCCGTGGCCGAAACCAGGATGTCGCAATGGGACATCCGCTTGTCCAGGTCCGCGAGCAGGCACAATTCCCCGCCGAAATCCGCCGCCAGCTTTTCCGCCGTGGCCAGGGTGCGGTTGAAGAAAATGAAACGGGTCGCTCCCGCCTTGTGCAGATGCTGGGCCGCCAATTCGCCCATTTCGCCCGCTCCCACCACGCCTACGGTCTTGCCTTTGAGATCGCCCAGCACCTTCTTGGCCAGCTCCACCGCCGCGTAGCTGATGCTCACGGCGCCTTCGTGGATGGCGGTTTCGCTGCGGATGCGCTTGCCTACGCGGATCCCGGATTGGAACAGATGGTTCAGGTAGAAATCCACGCAGCGCTGTTCCACGGCCACGCGGTACGCTTCCTTGATCTGGCCGAAGATCTGCATTTCCCCCAGCACCATGCTGTCAAGCGATCCGATCACGCGGAACAGGTGCCGTACCGATGCGCCCTGGGAATGGAAATAGGCATGGTTGCGGATCTCATCCTCGCTGACGCCTTTGGCGGAACCCCACAGTTTCTCGATGAAGGGGCGGCTGACCTGCGGCTGCGCGCTGATGCCGTAGATCTCCGATCGGTTGCAGGTGGAGAGCACCACCACTTCCAGCATGCCCGGCGCCTGCAGCAAGGCGCGGCAGAATCCCGGGAGCTCTTCCTCCTTGAAAAGGAGGCGATCGCGCAGGGCCACGGAGGCTGTCAAGTGGTTGGCGCCGAGCACGAAAGCGGCGGGAGCGGTTTCCGGCTTGGCCTCCATATCAGCGCTGGAACCCGTGGGTCCCGATCAGATTGGTGAGTACCATGCAAAAGAAGCCCGCCAGCACCACCAAGGCATGGCGCTTCCCGCGCAGCCCGAAGAGCCTGCGGGAAATCCCCGCGCCCAGGAACACGATGAGGATGAGGTAGATGGCCAGTTCCTTGAGGCCCATGCCGGCCAAGCCGTCCTTGCGCACCCATACCAGGCCGATGACGGAGCTGATCACCATGGTGCCGCTGCCGAGGAACGACCAGTTGGCGGAGAGCTTGTCCAGCTTGTCCAAGGGAGGGAGTTTGCGGAAGGTGATATCGAAATTCTTGTGCTTCAACTTGCCATGCAGCACCAGGTAGAGGCCAGCCAGGATGGACGCCATGCTGAAGCAAGCGTAGGCGGCCAGGCTGGCCACGATATGGAAGACAAGCAAGGAGCTGCGCAGTTGGGGCGGCAGCGCGAAATCCGGCCGCAGCAGGAAAACCCCGGCCAAGACGCAAAGGGCGGCCGGCAACAGGGTGAACAGGCCCAAGCGGCGCGTGTCCGCGAGCCTTTCCGAAATCAGGTGGATGATGCCCAGGATCCAGGCCAGGAACAGCAGTCCTTCGCCCACGGTACCCAGCGGACATCGCTTAAGGGTGTATCCCAGCAAAAGCAGCAGGCAGGTATGCAGGACCAGGGAAAGGGCGAGACCGGTAGAAGCTTTGCGCGCGAACCGGTTTTCCTCGGGCGCGAAAAACAAACCGCCGTAGACGGCCGTGGTCGCCAGATAGGCCAGCGGGACCAGGAATTTCAAAGCTGAGAGGAGCGCTTCCACCCGGCTAAACTTAAAAATTCAGGCCGCGATTTCCAGTTTTACGGGGGATTCCGCGGGAATAATCGCAATTGCGTCGCGGGCGTGCCGCTGCCATGCCGAAATGGCAAATGTGAAAGGCCGGACGGCCGCCGCGCGGGACGGGAGGAAGCCGTCCGCGCCATCCGATGGTTGTCTTATCGCTTCAGCGATCCGCGAGCGTATGCGACTCGATGAACCACAGGTATTTGTCCGCACCGCGGGAGATCTCGGTCATGATGTCGGCCGTGGCCTTGTCGCCCAGTTCGTCGAAGTCATCGATGGCCTTGCGCACGGACTCCCCGTACACGGCCAGGGAACGCGACAGCGCTTCCACATGGTCCTTGCCGGCGACGGCGGACAACGGGTATTCCGGCAATTGCGATTTCTTGGCCGCCAACCGGATCGTCCCTTCCGTCACGCCGCCCAATTGGACTATGCGCTCCGCGAGCAGGTCCACGTATTCTTCCGAATCCTCGGAGAGCTTGTCGAACAGCTCATGCAACGCGATGAAGCTGGGGCCTTTCACGTTCCAATGGGCCTGCTTGGCCTGGATCATGAGATCGATCGAATCCGCCAGCCGATCTTGCAGCGATCCCGCCACCTGGATCCTGACTTTTTCAGGCAAACTGTTCTTGGTCTTATGCGCGCTGGCTTTGCTCTTGTTCATGAGTATCCTCTTCCCATAGGTGATCGCCGGATCCGTCCGGCCGCGGGTTCTGTTTCCCGGCAACGCCAAATAGCGTTCCCGATCCCTTGCGGGCAAGGCTTTTCCGCATCGGCTTACATGCCGGGGAGGCGCATGCCTTTGGTCAGGCCGCCCATCTTCTCCTGCGAGGCCTCGTCCACCTTGTTGCGCGCTGCGTTGAAAGCCGCCAGCAACAGGTCTTCCAGCGCTTCCACATCGTCCGGATCCACCGCGTCCTTGGCCAGCTTCACCGATTGCACCTCGTACTTGCCGTTCATGGCCAGTTTGACCATGCCGCCCCCCACCTCGGCCTCGAAGAGGGTGGTTTCCATCTCTTTCTGCACGTTGGCCATCTTGCCCTGCATCTTCTGCAGCTCTTTCATCATCTTTTGCATGTCCATAGCGTCTCCTTGCTGGTTGCCGGAATCGGGCCCAGGGCTCGTTGGCCCGCGCCGGAATCCGGTTTTTTTTGGTTTAACCGACTTGGCGTCCTTCGAATAAATCCAAAATGAATTTGATGATCGGTTCCTTGCCCGCCGGATCCGCGCCGCCGAAGGACAGGGCCATGGGGGCCGCGTCCGATTCCGCCGCATTCTCATCCAAGGCGAAACGCAGGGCGCAATCCCGCCCGCCGGCCACCTTGGAGGCCAGGAAGGCTTGGAAGGATTTCCGGAAATCCGCGTCATCGCCGAGAAGGGAGTAGGCGGACCGTTCCAGAAAGGTCACCCGTAACGTATTGGTTTCCCCGGCCTCGTGTTCCAGGCGGGTCCGGCGCAGATGCGACCCCAGCAAGGGACGCATGGCCATGAATTCCTCCACCAAAGCGGGCCACAGCCCGGGCAGTGCCGAGGATCCCGCCTGCACGGGCACGGTCAGGCTTTCCGGATCGACGGCGGGCGCATGCGGCCTCATGGGCGCGAAATTCTCCCCAGCGGGGTTCCCGAAGCCCGGATCCTCCGGATCCATTTCGGGTTCCGTATCGATTTCCGTTTCCGTTTCCGGTTCTGGAATCCTCACTCCTCCGGGAACCGCCGATCCCGCGGGAACGAGGTCGGGCAAGGCATAAAGGGAATCCGATCCGGAGCCGAGGGGATCCTCCCCTTCCGCTTTGGCAGAGGCGGGGGCCGTGACCGGTGCGAAAGCCGGCGCCAGCACCGCCGTGGCAGCGGGCCGGAAAGCGAAATCGCCTCCCACGCCATCGCGCGATCCGGCGGTCGCGGGGGAGGCGGGATGGTTCAGGGTGTCAAACGGACTTTTTTTTTTGACCTCGGCGAGGTCGGATCCGCCTGGCGCGTCCGGTTCCGAAGGGCGGTCGGCTACCCGCGGCGCGGCCACGGAGGTCGCGGGCGCGGAGATCGCGGGAGCGAAATCCTGTCCCAGCACCTGGGACAAGGTGACCACGCGATCCAGCGCCGCCATGCGCGCGAAGCCCAGCTCCACGGCCAGGCGGGGATTGGCGGCATTCTTGATCTGGGCCAGGATGTCGGAGATCATCTTGGCGAAACGGATGATGTCGCCGTCCCGCAACTCGGGCGCGAGCGAGACCAGTTCGGCATAGCGGGCTTCGCCCAGGCCCAGCGCGCCTGGATTGACGCCTTGCCGGGCGAACAACATATTGCGCAGGTATTCCCCGAAGCCGGCCAATAGTTCGGAGGTCTCGATGCCCTCGCGATTGGCTTCCTGCAAGGTGGTGAAGCAGACCTTCTGATCATGCTGAATGAGCGCGCGCAGCAGGCCGTCGAACATCCCGTCGCGGGGCAGGCCCAAAACCTTGCGGGCCGCTTCCAGGCTCAGATCCGCGCCGGAAAAAGCGTATACCTGATCGAACAGGCTCAAGGCGTCCCGCATGCTGCCGTCCGCCTTGCGCGCGATGGCTTCCAGGGCTTCCCTCTCCGGCTTGATGCCTTCCTGCGCGCAGATGTATTCCAGGCGCTCGCGGATATTCTGTTCCGAGATGCGCTTGAAATCGAAGCGCTGTACGCGGGAGAGGATGGTATGCGGGAGCTTGTTGGCTTCCGTAGTGGCGAAGATGAAGACCACGTGGGGCGGCGGTTCCTCCAGGGTCTTGAGTAGCGCGTTGAACGCCGACTTCGACAGCATGTGCACCTCATCGATCACGTAGATCTTGTAGGTGCCGTTCATGGGCGCGTAGTTCACCTGCTCGCGCAGCTCCCGGATGTTGTCCACGCTGTTGTTGGACGCGCCGTCGATCTCCAGCACGTCCATGGAACTGCCGTTGTTGACGGATTTGCAATTCTCGCATTTGTCGCAAGGGATGGGCGTGGGGCCGTTCTTGCAATTGAGCGCCTTTGCCAGGATGCGGGCGGACGTGGTCTTGCCCACCCCGCGGGTGCCGGTGAACAGATAGGCATGGGATATGCGCTTGCCTTCGATGGCGTTGCGGATGGTCTGGGCGATATGATCCTGCCCGACCATGTCCTCGAAATTCTTGGGGCGCCATTTGCGCGCCATCGCCAGATAGGCCATCAGACAATACCCGCCATTGGATAACCAGCCATCAATTCTTCCGTCCCCGGTAAGGCAGATCCAGGTTCACCACCAAGGTCACCTCGTTGCCGGTCTCATTGTAGATCATTTCATCGAAAGCGTAACGGGCCATCATGATGCCGCGCCCGTTTCGGTTGAGCAGGTTGTCCTTGTTCTTTGGATCCGGCAGGGAATGCCAATCGAATCCGCAACCCTGGTCGGCCACGAAATATTCGATGCGCCGCAGGGTGGGGAAAACCCGCGAGCGGATGGTCACCACCCGGTCCTTGAAAGGCTCCTTGTGGGTACGCTCGATGGCCAGAGGATAGAAACGGGAGGCCTTCAAAGCGTCGCTTTTCTCCTCGAAGGTGATGCCCAGGTTCCCGTGCTCGATGGCGTTGCTGATGATTTCGGAAAGCCCGAGTATGATATGATAGCGGTTCTTCTCGTTGGCGGGAAGGGTGCCGTCCACCAGGCTCTTGGCCACTTGCATCACCAGCGAGAAATCGTTCGGCATGATGAGGATGCGTTCCTCGTATTTCATGGCGAAGGGATTGTAGGTTTCCGTGTTGTTCGCGATGATCTTGCTGAGATTGTAGGAGAAGTCGCCCACCTGCAAAGGCAGCCCCAGGCAGGCGTAGGTGCCCGCCTGCAACAGTTCCACCATGAGGGGTTGATGGGACTCATCTACGATGGCGATCATGGGGAGATCCGGGTGCTCTTGCTTGAACTTGCGGATGAAGGCGATAGGCGGTTCCGCGAGCAGGGACAGGTTGAAAGTGAACGCGAAGGTCCGGCCCTTGCCGATGAGACGGAGGGCATCATCGAGATTGTACGCCGTTTGCATGGACAGATCATGATCCAGGACGATGGATTGGATCATCTCCTGGATGCCGTCATCGGCTTCCAGCAGCAAAAGCGATTTGGATTCCGCGGTCATGCGGCGGACCTTCCGCGCCGCTGCGCTCCGCCGGCGGCTGTCTTACTTGCGGGCGCCCCGGGCCGGCGGTTTTCAATTCGGATCAATATCCACGCTCCATGAAACCGGCATGTCGGCCGGCTCCCATCCCGCCTGGGGGAAAGGTTTTCGGGTGCCCGGGTTCGGGCACGGCCCTTTTCCCGGAAACTCATGATCGGCTCATAAATTTAGTCTACAACGGCATGACGGACTACCGGATTCGCCTGGGCTGCAGGGCAGGAAAAACGGGGTAAAAACGGTGCAGCGGTACGACGGTCATTGGCGCAAGGGTGTACGGGTATTTAAGGCTCGCTCCCCATTTGGGGGCCGTCCATCCTCTCCAATATGATCCTGACCTGTTCCGGGGTGGCGACGTACCGCTTGCGACAATAATCGCAATGCAATTCCGTAGTCTCGTTCTTGTAGGCTATCTCTTCCAGTTCTTCGCGCGGCAATCCGGTCATGGCCTTCAGGACACCGGCTTCGGAACAGGGGCAGAAAGGCTGTACGCTCATCTCCCTGTGGATAGTGTATTTGAACGGCCCCGCCAAATCGGCGAGCATCGCGTGCAGATCCAACCCCTTCCCGGGACGATGGTAATTATCCAGGGAGGGCATGTCCCGGACCACTTGCTCCATGATGGCCAAGGTCTTTTCATCGGCGCCCGGGAAGGCTTCCACCAGGAAGGCGCCACAGAATTCCAGCATGGAACCGTCCGCGTTCGCCTGGGCCTTGATACCCACGGCGGATTTCGTTTGCTCGCTTTGAAGGAGATAATAGGCCGTAGCGGGTCCGATATGCTCCGAAGGCATTTCCACGATGCCTTCGGAAATCGGGATGCCTTTGTCGTTCAGCTTCTTCACCTTCATGGTCTGGGGCGAGAGCAGCGGCTCGAAATCGCCGAGGTTGCGCAGCTCCTCGGCCGGAAGCATGCCGCGCACCAGGCCCATGGGCGTGGCGTCTGCGGTGACATAGGCGAAATCGCCGGAAAACTGGAATTTGACTTGCACGGTCCCGTTGGTCTTGAGTCCGGAGGCCAGGATCAGCGAAGAAGCGATGGTTTCACCCAGCAAAATGCGGGCGAAGGCCTTGGCGCCATGATAATTGGCCACGATATTGGCCGTATCGGTGGCATCTACCAACACGAAGCGGAGTTCGGCGATTTCGCCCGTGCCTCTGATGATTTTATCCGGCATATGCCTTTATTGGGCTATTTTAAGGTGGCAGGGTTCAAGCAATCTTAAGGGATAAAATATGAAAAGGGCGCTGGTAATCCTATCTCAAGGCTTCGAAGAAATGGAGGCGGTGACGCCCATCGACCTCCTGCGCCGGGCGGGAATCGAAGTCCTTTCCGCTTCTGCCGGCCCGGAATTGCTGGTGGAAGGCGGACGGGGCATCCGTATCCAGGCGGATGCGCCGCTTTCCGACTGCCTTTCCCAAGCCTTCGACATGGTGATCCTCCCCGGCGGGCCGGGCGTTGAGGGCATGCGCAAGGATGCACGCGTGCTCGATCTGGTGCGCCGGGCCTATGCCTCCGGAACGCCCTTGGCGGCCATATGCTCGGCCCCGCTGGTGCTGGCCGATGCCGGCGTCGCGGCCGGGCATGTGCTTACTTCTTTTCCCGCCGACAAAGTGGAGTTGCAAGGAAGGGTCAAAGCCTATTCCGAGGAGCGGGTGGTCCTGGACGGCAAGCTGATCACCTCCCGCGGAGCGGGCAGTTCCGAAGAATTCGCATTGGCCCTGATCGCGTTCCTGGCCGGACCCGCCGCCGCGCAAGACGTCCGCACCCGCATCGTGGCCAGATAAGCGATAGACCGGCCGCATGCCCGCTTGGATTTACCCTTATCTAGGAGCCTTTCTCATCGGGCTTTCCAAGGCCGGATTCGCCACGGGCCTTGGCATGCTCACCACGCCCTTGCTGGCCACCGCCGTGCCGGCGCGCCAGGCCATCGGCATCATCCTGCCGCTGCTCTGTTTCGCCGATTTGCTGACCCTTTCCGCGTTCTGGAAAAAGTGGCGGCTGGAACTGATCCGCATCCCGTTCTTCGGGGCCTTGGCCGGCATGGCCTTGGGGATGGGCTTCGTAAACATCATCTCCGAGCATTTCCTGCGCGTTTCCATCGGCGCTACGGCCCTGGTGCTGACGGCGCTTTTATTGGTCCGCAATATCTGGTATCCCGCGCGGGTATACCGGCCTTCGGTTTGGGAGGCCTTGTTGGTGGGCGTGGCGGCGGGTTTCTCTTCCACCATTTCCCATGGCGCGGGCCCCATCATGGCCATTTACCTGATGGCCCAGAAAGCCGGCAAGACCGAGTTCGTGGCATCCAACGCCATCTTCTTCACGGTCCTGAACCTGGCCAAGGTGCCGCCTTACCTTTTTTCCGGGCTCATCACAGGCGCCACCTTGCTTCAGGATCTGCGATATTTGCCCCTGATCCCCGTGGGGGTGGGGGTAGGTTGGCTCGCCAACCGGGCTTTGCCGCAAAAAGCTTTCGAATACCTGGTTTACGCGCTCCTGATCATCACCGGCATCCAGCTCCTGCTGACGTGATCGTCCGCACATCGGCGGCCACGGACCGCTAAATGCGTGCCCCCGCCGCATTCTTTATATTACAATGCCCTATGGGCCCGGCTTAGGGCCAAGA
>JBDSWM010000159.1:0-9655 GCA_039926685.1 Fibrobacteria bacterium
TCGACACCGGCATGAGCGGGAACCACGAGCTCATCCTCGACGGGTGCACCTTTCAGGGGGACGCGGCGGGTCCCGCCAAGGTCCTCGCCTGGAGCGGGACAGGGAAGGTCTCCCTGGCGAATTGCATGTTCACGAACATGGGGGCGACGGATATCAGCTCTGCCATCGGCATCTCGATCGTCAATTGCATGTTCGTTTCCACCGGTTCCATCGCGCTGACGGAGACCTCGCCCGCCGGCGGCATAAACCTGTTCAACAACCTGTTCAACTTCCCCGATGTCTTGAAGGTCATCATGGGGGGGCGCATGGAGATGTGGTACAATACCATTAACCGGACCCAGATGGACATGGACGGCACGACTACCGCCTCTTTGTCCATCCACAACAATTATTTCGCCAATCCGCCTGTCCGAAACAACGTGCCCCAGGTGGGTACGGTCCGGTACCCGATCGTGATAAAGCCCGGAAGCTACCGGCCGGAAAATTCCATCGCCGTTGAAAATGTCCGCTACACCGCTTGGGATGGATTCGAAAACCCCAACTCCGGTCTACTGTTCAAACCCGATAACGTGACCATCCCCCCGGCCCTGGACTCCGGCGTGGCCTGGGATTGGCGCCTCCCCGGCGATGCCGCGTACGGGGCGTGGAAGGGCGATCACCCCTTGCCCGCCTTCAGCCTGTTCCCGCGGGATACCAGCCTGGATTTGCCCATCGCCGGCGGTCGCGCCATCGTGGCACCCTCTCCCTTTCCCCGCTTGCTCCGCTTTTCCCTCAAGACGACTCCGTTCGCTTACTCCGATATCCTTCCCGATTCGGTGCGCCCCTGGTTCCGCAACGACACCCTCCTGGTCCTGAACGGCAATGCCCCCGTGATCAGCCTGACCCTCCCGGACCGGGACGTTGGGGTACCGTTCCTTTTCGCTCGCGCGGATGCGGGTTTCCTCCCTGGGCCAACAGGACCGCGCGGGAGCAAGCTTTACCGAAACGCCCTAGCGGAGGCCCGGGAGTTCCTTCCCGCCTTGAGCGGCCAGAACACTTTCCGCGGGAAGGAAATCGCTTCGCCCGATCCCCTCCTTCCCGGACTCTCCTTAGTCTTCTCCTCGGTGATCCGGGCGGGCATGACCGTTTTCGGCCCATCCCAACTCCCGCCCGCCGATCGGAAATGGAGAGAACCCCTGTACCAAGGAAGGGAAATCGCCTTCACGGCCTCGACCACGGCGGAAGGCGAAGGGACCGTCCGATTTGGGATCCCGAATGCCGGCATGACCGTCTTCAACAAGGACTCCCTGTTCTTCTGGCGGGGCGGCGATCTTTTCCTGCCCGCGAAGGACTCAGCAGGGGGGTACTGGGCCGCTGTCCCTTACCCGCTCGGGAGATTTGAAGCCATGCTGGTGGAACGCATGACCTTCGGTCCGGGAACCGATAGCCTGATCCTGCCCCAGGCCCGCATATTCTCGCATAGCGCGGCCGGACATTAGCTCTCCGTGGATTCCAGTATCAAGGTTACCGCGAAAGACGATCCGTCCATGGGCGCATTCGGGGCCGCACTTAAATTATCCTGGCCCGGCCGGATCCCCGGAGACAGCCTGTCGGTGCAGTTCCCGTTTTCCGATTCCCTGCAGCGGGTCTGGAAGATGAAAGGGAATACAATCATCCGTTTGGCCCATCTGCCGGGCGATCCCCATTGGCTGCGCGTCTCCATCGGGATCGAGGACAGCAACCAGCTGTTTTTCGTCGCCCGTAAGTTCCGCATCCCGGGGGGCCAAAACGTCAATCTGGCCCAAGGTCCCGATTCCGTCCTGGGCATTTTCTCCCTCAAGCCCGGGGACCTGACGCTCGACCCCGGATTCCGTCCAGCCGATCTCGACACCGCGCGCCTCACCATCCTGGCCGCGCGGCGTATCCTTATGGACAGCCTGGTCCCGCAGATCCCCTACACGCTCTCCCTGGAGGCGAAAGCTCCCCAGCGCAAGGATCTGATGCGGGCGCTGGTGTCCGTCAATGGGATCTGGGAGGCAGCCGCGTTTACGGAAAGCCGAGGGCGGTATGCGATAATCGTCCCCCCGTCCGCGAGCGCCGCTCTGATGGTGGAATTCCTGACGTCCGCGGACTGGGCCCCCGCCCAGCCGGCGGCTGCGGCCTCAATGACCTTCCGAGGCGATTCCCTCATCTTCACGTCCGGTCTGACCTCTGCGGAGCGTGCGGCGCTGCCCCGGTTCCGCGCCGATTTCCTCTCTCTGGCCCCCACCGGCAATCTCCGCATTGAATCGAGCCGCCTTGTTCCGGTCGAGTCCACCCTGAACGTGGGCCTGGCGCCGGACAGGCTCTATGCCTATCGCATCGTCTATCTATCCCCGCTCGATCGGTTCTCTCCGGACCAGCATTGGATTCCCCTTTCCGGCAAGCAACCTTCCCTGGAGGCCATCGAGGCCCGCCTCCCGATGCGCCAAGCGATGTTCCGTCATCTCATCGGATTTCCATTCGACGGCGCGACGGCGAGTGAGAACATCATGGCCGGGATGGACGGCGGGGCTGGTCAAATCATCGCGCTGGACACCCTCATGTCCGGGAAATGGGGCGGGATGTCCACCACACGGGAGACGCGCCTGCAACGCGGGAAAGGATATCTGCTCGCCACCGGCAGACCTTTCCGCCCGAAGGCGCAGGGAGCCGCGTTCTCCGGGTTGAAGCCGGACACCCTCCGCTTCGACCGGCCCGGTTGGCATCTCATCTCCAACCCGCTGCCTTTTCCTTTTCCCCGTAGCGCCTTGGGGATTCCCGATTCCGCCGCGCTCTCTTTCCCGCGGGCCTTGCGGCGCCTGGACACGGCGGCCGGAAGCCTGGCGGCCTATGACTGGCCGGTGCCGGACACCTTGCAGCCTTTCGAAGGCTACCTTCTCTTTGCCTTCAAGCCCACCTACCTGGCTTTCAATCCCTATGACGCGGCGGCTCGTTCGATCGCTGCGGCCAAGTCTGCGGCACCAAGGTTTCCATCGCCGGATCCCGAACCCGATGCCTTGCGGATGACCCTCTCGGGCCCGGGCGGGACGCAAAGCGCGGTATTCTACCGATCCGGGCCGTTCCTGCAGACGCCGTATATGCGGCCCTTCTCAGACGCGGGACTCGCTTTGGAATTCCGGGCCGGCGACGGGACCGGTTGGGCCTTCCGCAAAGTCGCGCGCACGGACAGTCTGCGGATCCCCATCGAGATCGTCGCTCCCGAAGCGGGGACCTATGCTTTGGACCTTTCCGGCGGCGACCCGGATAAGGACGCGTCCGGCAGGTCCTCCGCTCTCTTGGACCTGGAGACCGGAAAGGTATACCAAGCGGCGGAAATGGACGCATTGTCCCTGGATGCCGGCCCGCATGCTTTCATCCTCCTGCATGGCAAGGCAGTCTCTCCCGGCATCGCCTCCTTCTCGGGCAGCCTGCCAGCCGAATTCGCATTGGACCAGAACACACCAAATCCATTCCGCGCTATGACTCGCATCCGTTTCCGGGTACCCGGCGGCCTGGGCGGAAACCTGCGTGGCCGGTTCCAGGTGACGTCCCTGGACGGACGCGTAATGGAATCCCGCGAACTGGGCGTCCTCACCGTCGGCGAACATGCGGTGGTGGCGGGAGATGCCGGCTGGCCATCGGGGGTCTATGTGTACGAAGTGAGCTTGGAATCGAAAAAGGGGACCCAGGTCATGCGGAAGAAGATGGTATGCGGATCCGCGGGCAGATGATGACGCGCATGCGCTCACGGAGAATGCGCATGTGCGCCCGGGCGGCGGGATTGGCCCTGGCCCTTTCCGCCATCAGCGCCCATGGCGCTGGGAAATGCGAAGGGGACAGCGCCGGTTACCGTATCATGCCCCCGCTGATCGGCCGTTCCGCTCCGACCGCCTGGGTGCCCTACGACATGCCTTGCGACAGTATGATCGTCCCGCGCGGTCAAACGACCATTATATGTGGTTCATCGGTCCTGGATTTCGCAACCGGACCGGGCGGAAAAATCGTGGTCAGTGGCAGGATCGTGATTGAAGGGAAGCCGGGCGATTCGGCCTATCTCGCGGCTTCCATCGCTGCCGACGTGGTCGGCTTCGCCCCCGGCGACATGCCCTGGAGCGGAATCCAGGCGGACAGGGGCGCAACCTTGCGCATCAGCCGTGCGCGCTTCTACAATGCGTCCGCCCCCGTCGTCCTGTCCACCCGGGATGTGGTCCTGGAGAATTGCTTTTACAAACGGACCTGGTTCCAGAAGAGGCCAAATCCCAAGCTCGCCCCGGATTCGGTGGGACAGAGCCTGTCCTCCGACGACTTCTGGGACGGCCGGCTGGCCTTTTTCGCTGCGGGTTCGGATCCGGCCGGGCACGGCGGGCCTCCGGAACAAGGGCTCCATATCGGCAGGACGGGGAAATGGATGGCGGCAGGCGCCGCCGGGGTTCTGGCGATTTCCGGGGCGGCGTGGTGGGTTCTGCATACGGATGCGAAACCGCAGGCGCCTTCCACGGTTACCGTAGGCGCGGACGCGGCGCCGGAATTGCCGGAACCGGAGCCGGCGGGACCCTGAGGCCAATGTATCCAGCAACACCTTTTGGAACTTTTTGCAGAATTTTAGCCGCACCGGACGATATGGGTTTCCAGCGTCCTCAGCTCAGGGGATTATACTTTATCAACGTTTCCAAATTAGGATGAACGCCTTTCCTGTTTTCCGGGTATTTTCGATCATGGCCGATACCGTAGACGAAGCAGCTGCACCAGACCCCGTTCGACAGGCCGATGGAGTGTCCGAGCCCAGCATTTACCAGTACCTGGATTACCGCCTTTTCATCAAGGATCGCTTCCGCAGGCTGCAATCGCACGACTCGAGCTTCTCACAGCGCAAGCTGGCCCGCGTGGCGGGTTTCGCCAATCCGGGCTTCTTCAACGAGGTGATCAAGGGCCGCCGGAAGCTAAGCTCCGCAGCCATTGAGCGCATGGGCGCGGGACTTTCCCTGGATGCCAACGAAATCGAATTCCTGCGCATGCTGGTGGCCTTAACTGATGCCAAGGATACGGAAGAGAAAAGGGCGGCCATGCGGAAACTCGAGTTCCGCCGCAATCGGAGCTTCTTCCGCCGCCTCAACCAGAGCCAATGCAAGTATTACCTCGACCTTAACTACCCGCTGGTGCGCGCCGCCATCGGAGTCTGCGACTTCCGCGGCGATTACCAGGTATTGGGGGACTTCCTCCGCCCGCCCATGACCGCGGCCTCGATCAAACGTTACGTGCGCGATCTCTGCGAGTGGGAATTGGTCGCGCAAGACAGCGAAGGACGCTACAACGTGACGCATTCCTTCCTCGAGCCTCCGGAAGAGATGAAGGACTCCCTGGTCCGCCTACAGCAAGCCTGGCTTACCCAATCAGCCCATCTCCTAAGCACCGTGCCGGCATCAGAACGTCACGTGTCTTCGGCGTTACTGACGGTAAGCGAAGGCACATATAAGGCCATCCTCGAGCGGGTGGAGAAGATGCGGGAGGAACTCCTCGAGCTCGTTCGCGCCGACGAATCCTCCGAAAGGGTCGTGCAGTTCAACATACAGGTGTTTCCGCGCAGCGGCGGCAAGCGCATCCGAACCCATATGCCGGCTCTTGCCAAGGGCGGGGCGACGTAACCATTTTCCTCCGGTAAGGGTGGAGAGAAATTCGGTCCAAAATCCCGGATTCCGGGCGATTTCGCCAAGAATGCGTAACCAAATCCCCAAATCTCAAGATATCCGGTATCCAGGTTCGGTTTGGCCATGTATCATCAATCTTATTGGCAGGGACGTGCGCCCCGAATGGGGGTGGCGCGTCTGCGGGGCCGGGACCTGAGCAGAACGATGTCTCGGTTTTACTTCAGGAGATAAGGGAAAAAACCAAGGGTGCGCATCCAACCGATAAGAAACCTCGCTTGCTTGCTGCTATGCTTGGCCGCTATCCTTTTGGACGGCTGCTTTGCCTCATCGGATGAGTCCAACGGGAATTCGGCCGACAAGAGCCGCACGGAAATCCATGGCGGCTGGGATGATTTCCCCAACAAATACGGGCCGACATTGCAAGAGATGAACTCCGAAGTCCGCCAACTTCCGATGCCCCTCAGCACGTATTATGGCTCTCCTCAACCCGCTACCCAAACCGGATTGAAGGTTCCCGCCTCGTCCGGGCCATGCACGGATGATTCCACGACGTTCCAGTACATGAACCCGGTGACCGGCTTTTACCTGAATGACACCATCATGTATTACGACAGCAATGGAGTCGCCGATTGCGCGCCTCCGGAGGGCAACCGGTCATTGAAAAGGAATACGCGTCGCATTGTGGAGCCCGGGGTAGGCGAAGCCTGGGAGATCATCGAGGATTCGGTTTCGGATCAGGACGTCTTGCCGCGCCATACCATCCACAGCACCGGCCTGATACGCCTGGAATCAGGACGGGAAATCATCATCCAAAGCTACGATTGTACCCTTCTGACCCCTATCGGCGCGGAGGATGCCGTGGTGATGAGTGCGGGCATGAAGCTGCTTTACAAGGATGGCTATGTCATCCACTTCGATCTGGCCAAGCCGCATCCTTATAGGACATTTGATTTCTTCCCGTTCGAAGGACCTCCGGATCCGAGTCTTATCATGAGCGGGCCCATTACCCACCCCGGGGCCGGGAGCGGCATTGACACCGTCGGGTACGTCGATCTCTTCGGCGACCGCACCATCCGCATCCGCGATTGGACCTGCACCCCCGTCGGGCCGTGAATTCCGGACTTCGATGCCCTTGTAAACGTCCGATTCGCCGGAGCCCAAGAAGGGGTTCGCCCAGCTGTCGGACACCGGAACCATCCAGACCAAGAGTAAGGCGCTAAGATGGAGATTGCGACGAGGTCTCGAATGGGTATCGACCCTTCGCAGGCTACCGGACGGGGCAATGGCTGCTGGCGCGGAATACCGGCCCGCGTGACGAGGCGCTAACAAGCCTTCCCTAATGCGTTAGGCGGAGGAATAGGAGATTGTTATGCGGCGGCGTGACCAACTTTAATCCAATCCCCATTCCTACAAACTTCCACCATCCCGATAATTTCCTGGCCGATCGATCCGAATATTATTCCGCTACCTTCCGAGCAGGCATAGACTTCAGACCTTACTGTTCTTGAGTACTCCGCTATTATTCGTTTTTCCTCGGCACTTCCATTGAAATGCGGGACGAATTCGAATTTGCAGAGAGATAGAGCGGTTGTATCCAGCCCGGGTATTATCGGGTCTCCGCATAATTTTGAGGAATCAATTCTGGGCGTCATTATTATGGCGCCAGCACTTACACCAATTATTATTCCACCTTTCAAAACATATTCTCGAAGAAGCGAACGGAGGCTTCTCCGTTGGAGATTTTCCAAAAAGTGGTAAGTAGAACCACCACTTAAGTGAATGGCAGGCATTTGGAAAAGCGCGGCCTGTTTCCTTGGGTCGTATTCCTCATCAATATCAAAATATAGAGAGGCCTCTATTCCAACACTCCTATAATATTCCTTGACCATGTCAAAATAAACTCGGGCTTTATCAGACTGAGCCGGAATAAACGCGATTTCTCTTATCGATTTCTTTGAGAACAGCGCTGATATTGCAGGTCTCATAAGGTCATTCGATCCTGATGATTGGCTGCTTAACAAGACGAAACTCAAATGGATTCCTTGCATTGGTTTTCCTGCCCCTGCTCGCTTCTAAGGAGCCCGTAAATTTCAATATCACGGAAGGAATTGCGCTTCAAATATTGTCGTCTCAGATCTCCCTCCTTTTTGAAGCCGACCTTTTGAAGAACCCTTTTTGATCCGATATTTTCCGAAATGCACCGCCCAATAATTTTCTGGAGACCCAGAGATGTGAAGCCTTCTAGCACAACCAAGCGAATGGCATTTGACACGATTCCATTTCGCCAATGTTTCCTGGAAAGGACATACCCCACCTCCCCATTTCCGTGCGCGATGTCGATATGACCGAATCCAATCATACCGACGAGCATTCTCCCCTCTTGATATTCAATTCCCCAATTCTCGACTTTGCCGTTTTCGTAGTCGGAATGTGCCAGGGGATTTGAGACGGGTGTGTTCCATAATTTAATGTAGAGACTCGATGCTGTGTAGAGCATTCGAATTCTCGGCTGGATATTTTGCTTCTTCGGCAGCGACTTGGGCTGCCTTCAAATTCAAATTGATCCCGACCACGGTCGGATTCGATTTCACAATTGGCTTCCCGTTTGGAAACCGATTTGGATGGACAGCATAAGCCGAATCCAGCACGTCCTGTCTTTGCTTTACAATGCCTTCGACGCGTCCAAAGTGCACCGACGCCGGCGTGTGGAGGTTCAACCCCATGTGCATATGCTCGTTGTTGTACCATGTCAGGAACTGGTCCAGGTGGCTGACCGCGTGCTCCGGCCCTTCGAAATACGCTGGGAAGGATCCATGGTATTTGATCGTCTTGAACTGCGATTCCGAAAACGGATTATCGTCGGATGTTCTGGGCCTCGAAAGGCTTTGCGAAATCCCGAGTAGGGACAGAAGTTCACGGGTCGTATTGGCCGTCATCGGCGCACCTCGATCCGAGTGGATAGTCACCTCGGCGCCACCCTTCAAGTGGTTATGCACGGTTTCCCGGATGAAATGCTGCGCTTTCCGCGCCGACTCATGCTCCGCAACCATCCATCCCACGACATAGCGGCTATAGAGATCGAGCATCAGGTAAAGAAAGTACCACTTTCCCTGGTAAGGTCCCTTCAGTCGCGTAATGTCCCATGTCCACACCTGGTTAGGTGCCGTCGCTTCGAGGATCGGGGCCGCATGCTTGCCCCGTTTGGACTGGAGCCGCCGCTCCTTGATTTCTCCGTTCTCGGACAACACACGGTAAAAAGTACGGATGCTGCCCAAGTACCGGCCTTGATCCAAAAGTCGGGGCACTATTTCCAAAGGCGTTAGATCCACGAACTCCACCTCATGAAGCAAGCCGAGAATAGCTTGGCGTGCTTCGTCCGGAATCCGATTCACAGGTCGTCTTCTCGGCTTTGGCGGCCCGTAGAACCGCGGCCTAAGGCTCCGGTAGAACGTCGCTCTAGAAACACCGAGAGCCTCGCACACAAGCGTTTTGGGGCTGCCATTGTGAGCCAACTGGAGTGCCACTTTCAATCGTCGCTTTCGTTCGTCGAATCCATCTCCCTGGAGGTTGGCCCCGGGAACATCTCTGCGATTTTTTTTTGAGCGGCGATAATGAGTCGCATCTGACGGTTTTCTTCCTTGAGACGTGCATTCTGCCGCTCAAGCCGGTCATTGTCCTTTTTTAAAGGAGCGCTTAGATCGGGCTTAGGCCCGCGCTTGCGGCTTTTTATTCCTTCAGCAAGCTGCGCTTCCAGTTCGCGCTTCCAAACCGCCACCTGACTGGCATAGAGTCCTTCCCGACGAAGGATCTCGCCAATGGCGCCCCGCTTATCACGGTTGGCATCGACTTCCTGTAGGATGCGGATCTTATACTCCGGCTCAAAACGCCGGCGACCCGGCTTATCTTCAATTTGCTCCGACTGCTTCTGGGCTTCCTTTGCCACGCAAGACCTCGACTTTCTACACTAAATTTAGTGCAGGTTGTGTCTCATGTCTCCCTGGCACATTCCG
>JBDSWM010000160.1:0-7148 GCA_039926685.1 Fibrobacteria bacterium
GTCCTATGCTGAGCGCATTCCGCGCCGAAGCGGCCGCGCGGCGCGCTAGCGGAGGCAAGCCGGGAGAATAAGGAGTGGTTGGGGAGCCTGTGTCGGACGATTGCGCGGTTCAGCCGCCGGCCACGGCGAACAGCATTCCGTTGTCCTGTCCGGGCAGGGGCGGATCCACAGTAACGCGGAAGCCTTCGCTTTCGAGCTTGCGCACAAGATCCTTGTGGGTGAAATCCTTGCGCACGTCATGCCATTCCATGGCTATCTTGCGCACCTTCTTGAGCGCGGCCGATGGCGCGTCCGGGATGAAATCGAATTCGGCGCCTTCGCAATCCACCTTGAGGAAGTCCACCCGCGGCACTTTATCCAGCAATTCGGAGAAGGAAATGCAAGGGACCTTCTCGGCCATTGACTCATCCACCACGCCGCTTTTCACTACCGAGGACGAGCCTTCCGCATTGGCACTACCATGATAGATGGTGATTTCCCCGGCCTTGCCCATCACCCCGCACTTGAAAGTCTCCAGGTTCTTGAGGCCATTGTGTTCGCCGTTGCGCTTGAGCAGGGCATAATTGGATCCCAAGGGCTCCACCGCCAGCACGCGTGCTGTCGGCTCCAGCCACGCCGCATACACGGAAAAGCTGCCGATATTGGCGCCGATATCCACCACGATATCTCCGGGCATGATGCCGAAATGCTTGAAGTACTCCCTTTCGCGGGTCACGTCCACAACGCAGCTTCCGTCCGAGGTGTAGCGGCGCACCAAGAAATTCGGGCCGTTGCGCAAACGGTATTCCGTCTCGCCCTTGGGAAGCACATGCAGCATTTCGGCAATGCGGGCGGGATAATTCTCTAAGTGGAGAATGGTCTTCAGGACGTTTTCCAGGCGGTATGGCATCGCTGACGAAAGTAGGAAAATTGTCCTGTCAGCCGCGGGGTTGGGCCAGGAAATCCTCCAGGAACCGCTTTCCCGGCTCCCATGAGAAACGCGCGACCCAGGCCCGATTCGCTTCCGCCACCCGGCTTCTCAATCCCGTGTCCGCGAGCATGCGGCTGATGCCGGCGGCAATGGCTTCGCTATCCCACGGATCCACCGCGAGGCATAGCGGTCCCGCTACCTCGGGCAAAGCGGTCGCGTTGGAAGTGACCACCGGGCACCCGCAGCCTTGGGCCTCCAAGACGGGCAAACCGAAGCCTTCCGCCAGGGAGGGGAATACGAAGCAATCGGCGGCGCGGTACAGATCGGCCAAGCGGGCATCATCCACGGCCCTCAGGAAGAAAACGCGATCGGCGATCCCCAATTCCCGCGCCCGGGCCTGCGCCCGCGACGCATTGCCGGCTTTGAGATCGCGTCCGGCCTTTACCAGGTATAAATCCGGGTGGGTCGCGGCCAGGCTCGCGAAGGCTTCCATTACGCGGCCGAAGTTCTTTCGCTTTTCGCCCGAGCTGACATGGAACAGGAAACGAGACCGTTCTGGTAGCCCCAGGCCCGCGCGCACCCGCTGCCCTAGGCCGATATCATCGGCGGCGGCGGGATAGAATACCCCGCGCTCGAAATCCAGCGGGAACACGTGGATGCGATCGGGAGGCATTCCGTATTCGATCAGGCAGGCCCGGGTATATTCGGAGTTGACCATCGCTTTGGCATAGCCGCGCAAGCCGCGGTATTGCAAATAGCCTTGCAAGCGTTCCAGCAGGGAATTGGGATGCGTAAGGTAGAACAGATCATGGACGAAAACGCAAGCATGTGGCGGCGCCAAGAAGGCGAGATTCTGGTTATCCACGAAACATGCGCGAAACGCAGGGAGCCTGTTCTTGAGGCTGAACAGGAATATCGTTTTGCCGAAACGGGTGAATCCCCGCGCCAAGATCCGCAAGGGGCCTTCCCCGGACTGCTCTTCCAGGCCGCCGGAAGCCTTGTTGAAATAAGCTTTGCGGAACGCCCCCTGCGTACGCAGGTTTTCCGTCAGGGCCCTTCCGACGCGCTCCACCGCCGTGCCCGGCGCGGCACTGGAAATCCAAGCGGAGCATTCGCTAGCGGGCTGCCCGAGCGGCTCCATGTTCAGGCGGCGGACTTGACGTAGATGTCCCCGCACAGATCCGTCCCCGGCAGGCTTTCCAGGTAGCGCAGCAATTCCTTCGCTCCGATCCAGTCCGGCAGCGCAAAGCGGTAGCGGTTGTACAACGAGACCTGGAAACGTGCTGTCCCGATGCTTTCCAGATGGCGCATGCAGGCTTCCGCGTCCGCCAGGAATTCACGCGTGAACTCGAAGGAAAGGAAAGGGACCGGATGGCTCAGGCCTTCCAGGACCTGCAACTCGAAGCCCTCTACGTCAATCTTGCAGAAGCGGGGCATCCCGTGCGCTGCTATCAGGGCATCCAAGGTGGTCACGGGCACCATCACTTTTTCAGAGAAGTTGAAGTCGGAATAGCGTCCGTGCTGCCACTTCTCGGAAAAGGTCGATGCCTGCGGCCCCTCCTTGCAAAGGGAGAATTCAAGTTCCCCAGGCGCCGAACCCACGCCTACCGCTTCCACGATCACATCCTCGCGACCCAGATATTTCCGCCGCAATGCATCCACGCAGGCAGGCTGGGGATCAATGCAAACCAGCCGCCCGCCCAAGCCCAAAAGCAAGTCAGCCATGGCCCCAGTGTGGGCGCCCACGTCGAATACCAATTCTCCCGGCTTCACTAGTTGCGCGTATAACGCGGTAAGGCGGCGCTTTTCCATCCTCCGGAAATGCCCGATCAGGAAGGGTTTAAAGGCCTTGCGTATGGGGGCGGGAAACGCTTGTATGAATTTGTTGCCGAGTATCATGGGGAGCCTCAGGGGAATATAGCAAAGGCCGCCCGGCTCCGTTCAGAATAGGATGGGCGCGGTGCCTTCCGGCGTCTTCAAAAGCAGAAGCCTGGCCCCGGTTTCGTCCTTGGATGGCGTTAACAGCCATGCCTCGCCTGCCGCCCCGTTGGAACTTATTCGCGCCGCGTTTAACGTCACTTTTTTCCCGTCCAGTCCAAAGAGTTCTGGTACGCCGGGACCCTGCCATCCTCTTAGCAAATACCCCCCCGGTACCCGCCGCATCCGGGGCGGAGCGGATTTGCGCATATTCGCGTTAATGGCCGTCGAACCCGCATAATTGAGAAAGAAAGGCTTTGGATTGCTCCATTCTTCAGGCAAAGCGGATGCGCCGCGTTTTGTCAAGGCCGTGGCTACGGGCTTAAGGCGCACCCGCCAATAACAGGGTTCATTGGAAAAAACCTCTCCCGCCATCGCCAGTAACCCGCCCAATTCGAAGGTCGTATCCGGCACGGTGACCCGCAAAAACGGATTGAGAAAATCAGGTTCACGAGAAAGTTCCACCTCGACCGAGTCCGTGGGCGAAAGCTGCCAGGCGTTCCACACGCCTAGGCAGGCACCGAAAGTCTCAGCCTTTATTTTGAGGATGCAGGTCGAATCGCACAACTCCGCCGCCTGCGGCGAAACGGGAGTCAACACGCCGCGGCAGGAATTCACGGTGTCTTCGGGGGGAAGGGAATTGCCATAGGCGGCATGGATTTGTTCCGCCGTCATGGCGGTATCCAAGACGCGCACGAAATCAAGCAATCCATTGAAATGCCGCTGATCGAAATCCTCGGCAAGACGGGAGCCGACATGGATGACGGTGGCGGAGTCGAAGTGGGGTTGGGAACCCGAACCGATCAATCTGAAATCATCCGTCGCATCAACACCGTTCAGGTAGAGGCGCGCTTTAAGCCCGTCCCATACTGGTGCCATATGGTTCCACCGGCCGCGTTCCACGCAGCGATTGGTATAGACCTCCAGCCAATGGCGGGTGCCGCCGGTTGTGGAAGCGAAATCGAATTCTCCCAGGCAGCGGGACAATTCAGCGCGGCGCGTGTTGCTCACATACATGGATTGGGAATACAACGCTTCGTTCCGATAGGCATTCTCCGGCAGCACCGGATACTGATATCCGCCTCCTATACGAAGGCAAAATCCCTGGATCGGTTGGTCATCCCAGGTACTCGTATTGACCAGGTCTGAGATGAAGCGCGTCGTCTCGGGAGCATACTCGCGGACAAAGAAACGTGCCTCCACCGTAAATGGTCCCGCCGGATGCCGGAATGACCCTTGCAACATTCCCGTGCTCCCGAAATCGGCCGTGCCAGGATAAGTCGCGGAAGGCTCAACATCCCATTTATTCTCCAAAACCGGCAGGGTGGAATCCGTTTGCCTACCCAGGTTCGTTGAATCGGAAAAATCCAGGGAGAGCAGCGAATGACTGCCAGGACCTGCGACCGTGGTGGAAACGAGCAGCCCAAAGATGAAGAGTGTGGAATTCGTTGCAGAACTCATGGGCGACCTCCGAATTTCAGCAGTGCAAGCGCGACGATATCAACATTCTAACTCCGGCTCCGGGCCGCCGCAAGGGTATTCATGCGAGCGCTTCCAGCAGCCATTGCATTTCCCGTTCGGCTATGCCTTCCCATGTGAAGCGGGAGGCCCAAATCCGGGCGTTTGCGCCCAGTAGATCGCGCAATGCCGCATCACTTAGCATTTGCCGCAAACCCGCGGACAACGCGGCCGCATCCTCGACCGGCACCATGATTCCGGAAAATCCGTCTTTGATGCTGTCCAGGAACCCGTCCGCGCGGCTCACCAGCACCGGCTTGCCTGCGGCATTGGCTTCCAAGGCGGCGATGCCCCAGCCTTCGAACCGCGATGGACTGCAGAAGAACAGGCACGTGCGCAAAATCTCCCGTTTGGTCGCTTCTGTGATATTCGTCATCAATTCGATGGGACTGTCCGCAGGCAGGAGTTTTTCCACCGCCGCGCGCGCTTGCGGAGAAGCCGCCCCCGCGATAACCAAGCGGGTATGCCCGCGTATTTCCGGAGGCAGTCCCGAGAACGCCGCCACCAGCAAATCTAACCCTTTCATGTAGATATCGTACCGGCCGAGAAACAGGATAAAGGGGGGATCCGCCGAGGCTGGGGTAACTTGCAAGAGACTGAGGTCGAAACCGTTCTGGGATTGCAGGATTTTCATGCCGGGGTTCATAGCGCGCGCGCGCACGGCAACCTGGCGGTTGGAGACGATGAGCCGGCGGGAAAAGCGGAACAACAACCATTCGCAAGCCCAAGCGAACGCTCCCAGCAGGGAATACTTCTCCCGCGAACGCCCCCCCACGTAATGATGGGCGACCAGATAGAATCGGCCGGGCCTGAGCAATCCCGCCAGCAACGGGGCATAGGCGGAAATGCTATTGCCGATGGCATCGGCGCGATCGAACAATGCGCGCAAGTTGGCGAAAATCGTGAAGGTCAGCCGCGAGAGGAGATAGGTGTTGCCGAAACCGAGACCCTGGAAACGGATGCCAGCGCGTTCCTCGGGCTTGAACCCCGGATAGACTCCCGTGTAAACCACGATTTCGGTCCAAAACCCCTTTTGTCTTTGCAGGACTTCGAAGTCGCGCAAAGCGCCTCCGCCCGATAACCATGGGTTTTTCAAACTGTCGTAGGAGTAGTACGATAATCTTTTGTGGGGAAGGGGCATGAGTGGGCCAAGGTACAAAAAGGCCATCGCCGTCTCAAAAGCTCGGTTTCGGTTAAATGCCGCTTTCGGGCTGCCGGGAGCAAGGATGGGATTAAGGGTTTGGGTGATCATGGCGCTTGGAAACTTTTAAATCAAAAACCGCGCCAATGGAAATCTGCCCTCCCCGTCCTTGGAAATCGGTGCAACCAAAATCACGAATCCCTTTCTGGGGATTTTCGTCCCCGAAATGGAGCTCAGGCAATTGAAATGGCTAAATTCAGAGTTCCATCTCTACCTGAGGCCGTATTCGCATGTACCAATTCAGAATTTTCCATGCAGGCGGAACAAAGACCGTTTCCTTGCAGGATTCAGCCTTGACGCTAGGAAAGGCACTCGAAAACGAGATCGTGATGGACGGTCCGGAAATCCCCGACGTCGCCCTGAGGTTGACTATGGCGGAGGGAGGATATGCGGCATCCACGGTCAGCGCAAAAGCCAAAACCCTGGTCAACGGCGTCCGCACTGATCAGTTTCTGATCAAACCCGGTGACCTGATCGAAATCGGGGCTTTTCGTTTGCTGATGGAGCTTGAACCCGATAGAGGCCCTCAAAGCGAGACCGTTTCCACCCGGTTGGGGATCACTCACGGCCTTTGCAAGCTCTGCGATTTGGTGGCGGAAGAGCGTGACCTCAATGCTCTCCTTTCGAAAATCATGGGGCTGCTGCTGGAAACCTTTGGCGGCAACGAGGCTCTGCTTTTCACACTCGATCCGGGCGGAAAGCCCGCAGTCGCAGTGACGACTCGAAAGGACGCTGTAGAGCCACTCTTCAGCGACACCGTAGTGCAGCACGTCTTACGTTCCGGGAAAGGGTTATTCCTGAAGAATACCTTGGCCGATCCGGCTTATTCCAATTCCAAAAGCGTGGTGGATCTCCAGCTCCATTCCGTGCTTTGCTGTCCCATTCTCGCAGGCGGCCAGCTTTCGGGGCTTATCTATATGGGCTCGAATATCCCTTCGGTATCCTTCGATGAGCGCGATCTGCGCGAGTTGGAAGTGTATTCCCTAGTCACGGGATGCCTCATCAATCATGTAGGCTATATCGAAATGCAAAGCCGCGTGATTGCTTCATTGCGTAGCGAGGCAGGGGGCCCCGGCTTCATTGCCGAATGCCTGCCCATGAAAAAGGCCATTCAGGAAGCACGCGCAGTTGCCTACGGGAACATCGCCGTGCTTCTGCAAGGGGAAACTGGCACGGGCAAGGACCTCCTGGCCCATTTCATCCATCGCACCAGTCGGCGCGCTGGTAAGCCGTTCCTGGTCCTCAATTGCAGCACCTTGCGCGGGGAGCTACTTGCCAGCGAGCTTTTCGGGCATAAGAAAGGCGCATTCACGGGAGCGCTGCAAACTCAAATGGGAATACTCCAAGCCGCCGATGGGGGCACTCTTTTTCTGGATGAAATCGGGGATCTAGAGCCGGGCCTGCAGGCTACGCTCCTGCGGGCCCTCGAAACCGGCATGATCAGGCCGGTAGGCCAAACCACCGAGATCCGGGTAGACGTGCGCGTCATTTGCGCTACAAACAAGAACCTCGAAGCCATGATATCTGAAGGGGGATTCCGGC
>JBDSWM010000161.1:0-4953 GCA_039926685.1 Fibrobacteria bacterium
AACCGTGGCGTTTCCCTAGGTCGTCGAGGATGGAGAGGCTTTGGCCGAAGAAGTGATCCTGGGCCCAGGCATGGTCGGGATGCCACTTGACGGTGAAGCGGATGGGAGGAGGGACTTTTTCGTTGATCTCCGCGCAGATGAGGGAAGGGCGGTAGCCGCTCAGGATACTCTCCAGCACATAATGATCGTAACTGTCGATGTCGAGATTGAGGAAGCCGAATTCGTGGGGCGCCTCGCAGGCGGCCAGCAAGCCCAGGACATTGTCAGGGGTGATGCGAGCCCGGATCAGGCGCGCGGCGGGGAGATCCGCGTATCGGTAGGCCAGCCTGGCGAAACGGGCCGCGCCCCATTCGACCGCGATGCCTTCCCAGGCGGAGCGGAACAGGGAATAGGAATTGGACATGGTTTCGCCGTCCCCGGCCCCGATATCCACTGCGAAGCGATGGCGGATCGGGATTTTGGCGAGCAGATTCCGGATGATGGCGTCTTCATTGAAATTGGAAAAGCCGGGAGAACCGGAATCCGAGGCCGGACGCATACGGCGCAGTTCCCAGCCCAAAGCCGCCAGGCCTTTCTTCACCAGGCCTTTGCCATTCGGGAATCCGGACATGGGCTTAGTGTACCGTAAACCCGGAAAGGATGGGAAGGGCGGACGCGGATCAGAATTCCAGCAGCAGTCCCGCGCGGGCGCTCCAACCGGCCATGGAATCCTGGCCTTCGTATGCGCCCAAAATCAGGAAGCTGGAATGCCTGCCATTGCGGATGTCGAACCCGCCGCCGCCGCGCCAGAGCAGTCCCCCATGAACGTCATCGATAACATAGCCAACGTCCCCGGTGGCCACTGGCAGCACCACTCGGCCCAAGGGCAGGCGGATCATGGCGGTGGCGAGGATCGGGATGGCATCGCTCCCCGAGAGCGCGCCCATGCCCGACTGGACTCCCAGCAAGGTCATGTCGTCGATTTTGGCATATAAAGTGGCGGAATAGGCGAAATGGCCGCCTTTGAAATGGTCCCGGGAATCGGCGCCTACGGTGCCCGTCAATACGGCGCCCGCTTGGATGGAAAGGGGCAGCGCCAGCCAGGCCAGAGCGAGGATAAAAAGGGAAAAGCGGCGGGGAGTCCGCACAGGGCTCATTTCCGGAAAGGTAACATATTCCCGGAGTGCGGGAATATCCGGATGTTCAGGAGGAGAGCTCGTTGACCTTGAGCCGCACGTGCTTGGGCTTGCGGTGCATGGGCGGCGTCTCGATGCGCACCGCGGGCGCGCGCTCGATGCGGCGCCACATGCCGCCATGGCTCTTGAACATGGCGCGGAACATGCCGACCAATAGGGCCAGGTTCATGGACACGAAATAGAATGGGATGAGGAGCAGCTTGGATTTCCGCGTTTTGCCGTTGCGGGCATAACCGAGACCGGCCACGGAAAAGAGCAGGACCTGGACCGCGAAGGCGGCATCGTAGAACCAACCCCGGCCCAGCAGGGACGCATTCGAGACGAGCAGGACCAGCATCAGTACCGGCGCTATCCAGCGCAGGAACTTGTGCGAGAAAAAGCCGTAGGCGACCAGGCCATGCAAGGGATTGAGGAGCGGCATGTATTTGGAGAGCAGGTTGAAATTGGCCTGGCTGATGCGCACCTTGCGGTGGAACTCCCCGTAGGCGTCCAAGGACGTTTCTTCGCTCCCGATGGCCTGGGGCTCGTAGATGGCGGCCTTGCCGGATTTGAGCACGCGGGTAGTGACGAAGAAATCATCCATTACCGTCTTGTCCACGGGAATGCGCTCGAACAGCTCGCGGCGGATGGCGTAAATGCCTCCGTTGGCGCCGATGACGATGCCAAGCTTGCCTTCCAGCTTCTTGATCTCCGACTCCAGGTTCCAATAAATGCTTTCGCCTATGCCCAGCGCGGAATGACCGGAGTCGTGCAGGATGAGGCGGCCGCAGACGCAGCCGATGGAGGGATCCTCGAAATGGGCCAGCAGCTTCTGCAGGGCATTCCGGAGCAACATGGTGTTCGCGTCGCAGAAGACCAGGATTTCGCCATGGGCGCGCGGGACCAGCTGGTTCAGCACCGAGGCCTTGCCGCCGCGCTTGTTGAAGGCGAAGAGCTTCACGTCCGGCGCATACCGGGCGACAATGGCGTTGGTCCTGTCCGTGGAGGCGTCCGAACCGATGAGGATCTCCAGGTTCTTGCGCGGGAATTCCAGGTCGAAGCAATTGCGGATCTTTTCCTCGATCACGCGTTCTTCGTTGTGGGCCGCGATAACCATCGTGACCTTGAATTTTCCGGGATTGCCCTGTTTCCGGCGCCGCAGGAAGAATAGGCTGAGGACGGGCAAGGAAACCGGATACAACAAATACGTATGGACCAGCAGTCCCGCCGTCACCAGGAAGAGTATTTCCATCAAGAGGCCGCTTTCAGAAAGTCCTCGAAGGAGACTTTGCGTTCCCGGGCGCCGGAAGAGATGTACTTGAGCAGGTTCACCATCAAATCCGCTTCCGCGAACGATGCGAAGCTGCCGATGATGTCCCCTTTCGAGTTGAGGAAAAGCATGGTGGGGAAACCCTCCACGCCCCAGGAGCTGCTCAGATCGCGCATGGTCATCTGCTTGCCTTTATAGGTGACCATATCCTCGCTTTCCGCGTTGAACTTGATGCTTTCGAAATGCTTTTCCAGTTCGGCCAGCACGGGTTTGGCCTTGAACGTGGTGGCGTCCAATTGCTTGCAATAGCCGCACCAGTCGGTATAGACGTCCACGAAGGTGTACCTCTTGCCCGCAGCGGCGTCTTTGAGGCCCTTTTCGAATGCCTTCCATTTGATACTCCCCTCCGCGAACGCGGATGTCCCCAGGAGCGCTTGCGCGCCCAGGAGGAGCAGGGAAACGGATAGCAGACGCCTCAATGACGGCATGTTATTTCAAAGCGCTTTCCAGCTTTTCGCTGATCTTGCTTTTGGGATAGGCTCCCACCAATTGCTGGACCACGGCGCCGTCCTTGAAAAACAGCAAGGTGGGGATGCTGCGGATGCCGAACTTGCTGGCTATGTCCGGGGCTTCGTCCGTGTTCAGCTTGCCGACCTTGGCTTTGCCTTGGTAATCCTTGGCCAATTCCTCAACCACCGGCCCGACCATGCGGCAGGGACCGCACCAGGGTGCCCAGAAGTCCACCAATACAGTGCCGGTATACGACGCGACTTCGGCTTCGAAATTCTCGCTTGTCAGTTCCTTCACAAATTCAGATGCCATGCTAAACTCCTATTTCTTCTTCTCTACTTTATGGCTGGCCTGGAAGGCGTCGACCTTGGCGACCACATCCTCCTGGAATTTCCTCCAGGCATCCGGGTGGGTCATCAGACTTTCGGTCTCTTTATGGAAGTCGGCGGGAGTCACATGATACTGAGCCAAAATGACCCTCCTCGCCTCGTTCACCTTCTCCAAGTCGTTGGCATACCCAACGGTAGCCAGCTTCAATTCAACGTACAAACTTACAAACTTGGCATCCGGGGTGAATTCACCCCTCCGGCATCCCGCCAGTGCCAAAAGAACCACGGGTAAAAGCATTAGCGCCCGAAGCGCCTCATTTTTTATAGTACTGCCGGTCCCCATGCGTGTCAATTCGAATTCCCCATTCCGCTAAATCGTTTCATCCCCGGGATTGCGGCAATGCGAAGGAAGGTACAAAGGGCGTGCCGGATGGAACAACCGAAGGGCCGATTTAACCGGGCCAAGACACCCCGGAACCGACCGGAAAGGCCCCCAGGGCCGCGCATAAGCCATTCCGGGCAAATGGAAGGACCGATGGGAAACCGGACTTACGTTCGGACCTGTCCCATCCGGAACACCGGCTCGTTTGTGCATTAGTTAAGGCGCCTCAAACACCCAAATAATAATCGGCCGCTGTTTTGCCTTCCGGCAAAGCGGTAGGATCGGGTATCAGTTCCACTTCCTCTTTCAGGAACAGGCCTTGCACGTATTCGTCACGATCGAAGCGGATCAAATCGTCCAGATCCTCCCCCACGCCCACCCAGCACACGGGAATGCCGAACTCGCGGCATAGCGGGATGATGGCGCCGCCCTTGGCCGTGCCGTCCAGCTTGGTCACCACCAATCCGTCCAGCTTTACGATAGCGTTGAACCCCTGTCCCTGTTGAATGGCGTTCTGGCCGGTATTGCCGTCCACCACCAAAAGGCATTCGTGGGGCAAGGCAGCGTCATGCTTGCGCAACACGCGCACCATCTTGCGCAGCTCCTCCATGAGATGGCCCTTGTTGTGCAGGCGCCCGGCCGTATCGATGATGAGGATGTCCAGGTTTCGCGCTTTGGCCGCGGCATAGGCGTCAAAAGCCACCGAGGCGGCATCCGCGCCCTCCTGATGCTTGATGATATCGACCTCGACCCTCTGCGCCCACTTTTCCAGCTGCGCGATGGCGCCGGCCCGGAAGGTATCCGCGGCCGCGACCATCACGGAAAGGCCCTTGGACTTGTAATGATGCGCCAGCTTGCCAATGGTGGTGGTCTTCCCCGCTCCGTTGACGCCGATGACCATGATGACATGCGGCTTGGCCTTGGCGGCCCAGACCGGCGTGGCCGGCATCAGATTGCGCGTGGATTCGGCCATCCAGGCCAGCAATTGCCGGGAATCGATTTCCTCGCCCTTGGCCTTGACCCGCACATCGTCCATGATGCGCGCCGCCACTTCCATGCTGATGTCCGCGGCCAGCAATTTCTCCTCGATGTTCTCGATGACCTGCTCGGTGAGCTTGCCCTTGCCGAACGCGCCCTTGACCTCCTTGACCATGCTTTCGCGCGTCTTGGTCAGGCCTTTTACGATTTTGCCGAAAAATCCCATTTCACGTCCCGTTTTGAAGGGAATATAAAATAAGGGCCCCCGGGTAAGGGATTGTCGCGCCCCGAAATGCCGCAATTCCGGGGATTCCAGCCGTTTCACCGGCC
>JBDSWM010000162.1:0-4699 GCA_039926685.1 Fibrobacteria bacterium
GCTGAGAAGGTCGGAGGCCCGGTAACGGGGTGGAGATGAAAGGATCGAATTGGAAATCGCGGTAACCGGGGCGTGACTTCGCGTCTTGGCGCCATGTCCATCCGGCGCGCAAAGTCAGGCTGGTGGCCTCCGGAAAGTGGAATGGCAGTCGGTCGACGTGTTGCTCCAAGCCCACCGAGAAACGGTTATAGCGTTCTTTCCGGGTGCTGTCCGACTCAAAGGTATGGCCTGCGGTTTCCCATTCCAACAACAGAGAGACGATGTCCCGGAATCCGAACTGGCCGCCCAAGCCGAAATCGATGATCCCCCGTTCCAGATTGAGGGAGTCGATCTTGTCGCCCTTTTTGAAGGCATTCTGATTGCCCTTGATGCCTTTATACCCTTGCGCCTTCTCCGAACGGTACGCGAAACGGAGAGCCGGTTGCAAGTTGAAATCCTGTACCTGGAAGGGATACATCCATTGGGTTTGCAGGGTCCAATAGTCCGTCCAAACCGTGGGGTATTGGACACCGCTATCGCTGGCGATCCTGTACTCGCCGAAACGGCGATCGGTTCCGATCTCCAATACGATATTCCCCAACACCGGCAGCGTTTCCGTACCACCCACGTCGGCCAGAAAACCGTACCGGGGAAAGGTCACGGCTGCGTTTCTTTCCTGATTGGCCGCAGAACTTTTCAAGCTGTCGAACCGGCCCCCGAAGCCGGCGTAGACCTCCATTTCCAAGGCAGGATTCAGACGACTGCCCAGGTCGAACCGCAGGGAGGGCACCGAAAGGAGAATCCGTTCCGGGTCTCCGGGATACTGCATCCCGCCAAGGCGGCCATGCGCGCTGAAGCCGACCCGGATCAGGCCGGAAGCGGGACCCGCGGCCATGTCCAGGCCGAACAGGTTGGCACCGGTCTCTACCGTATCACCGCCTCGCAGACGGTATTCTTCGGACTCGCGCAAGTAATATATCGTGGCGCCGAACACCCCGGGCTGAAAGAAACCCACGCTCGGAATGGACAGGTCGCTATGGTCGATGGCGAGGGAATCTCCGGGGGTCGCACGATGGGTGCCCGAGTAGCCGAGGCTCAGCCTGGCCCGCTCCTTGCGGTTTTCCAACAACCCTATGGGCGAACCGCCTTGATCGAAAAGGTTATAGAGCTGGGCATCCGTGAAACGGAGTTCGCCCAGGGCGAGGATGCGCGAAGAGTAAACGGCGGCGGCGGAACGGTTGGCCGGAAGGGCATCAGGGAAGACCTGAGCCATGGCTGGCATGGCGGCAAGGACGGCAACCGCCAAGTGGGGTAAGCGTAGCTTAGGCAAATTCAATTTCCTTCAGTTCGAGCTTAATGGTATTTGTAACCAAAAGTGGGGTATCGGTTCAATTCGATTCCAGCCGGGGCCTAGGATCCTGGAGAGGTTCGGGAAAATCCCTAAAAATCCGAAAAAAACCCCGGGTGCAAACGGGTTTATGGTCGGAGGTAGCGTTAATTTAGGTCGACAGCCCCATCCGCCGCAACCATCGGAAATGGGATACCAGGCCGGCGCGGAAGGACTTGTGTTCCGAATATTGCACGCCGAAATCCAAGCACGTGGCTTTTACCAGCTTCGAGATTTCCGGATAATTGATATGGCATAGGCGCGGAAACATATGATGCTCTATCTGGAAGTTCAATGCCCCGACCAACCACAAAACCATCTTGCTGTCACGGGCATAGTTCACGGTCGTTTCCACCTGATGGACGGCCCAGGCATTTTCCATGCAACCCGATTCGGGCAGCGGCATGGGGAACCCCGCTTGTTCCACCACATGGACCACCTGGAACACCATGCTGAGAGCGATCCCGGTCACCACTGCGGCCAACCCGTAGAAAAAGAGCACGGTCAAAACCGGATGGAACAACATCGGAACGGCGAAGGCCAAGGTTAAAAAAACGGCCTTGCCCCCGAAAAATATGACCCATTCCCATCCCTTGGGCCTGGGGATCCGATGCTCTCCGATCTTTCCGGCGATCACGTCGTGGAAATCATCGAACAAGAGCCATTTAATGGCCAGGAACCCGTATAGCGGCCATAGGTAGATATGTTGCCATCTATGGAACTTGCGGCGTTTCTGGTGCGGAGAGAGCCTGCCGAAGAGGCCGATGTCGATGTCCGCATCGTGGCCGGTGATATTGACGTAAGTGTGGTGGAAGATATCGTGTTTCCAATGCCAGATGTATGAACTGCCGCCGATCAGATCCAAGGTCATGGCCATCAACCGATTGATCCATTGATGTTCGGAATAGGCCCGGTGGGAGCCGTCATGCTGGATATTGAAACCTATCTCCGCCGTGGTGAGGCCGAGCAGGATGGCCAGGGGGAAGGCTTGCCACCATGTAGAGGCGTAAAAAGCCAACAACCCGTAGGCGGATGCATGGACGGAGAGGATAACGGCTGTCTTCGCAAACATTTGCGGACAGTCGCGCTGCGGCCGCCCGGTGCTTTCGAAGTACGCATCGACGCGCCGCCTCAACTCGATTTGGAAGTTATCGGCTTTTCCGAATTTCAGCCTTTCGCGGATTTCCATCTGTTGAACCTCCCTGGTGCAACATTATGGGCGGGGAATGCACCCCGCTGGCATTTCGTATCAGCATGCGCTCGCCTATCCTTTTACCGGCCGGGGGGAAGATCTCCAGAGGGATGCTTTGATATAACAAAGTGAAGGGCGTCACCGGATTTTAATCCGCTTTGGATTGCTATATTCACGGGGCCTTGGAACGGCGCGGAAGGGCTTAAAAACACCCCGTTCGCTTGATTTTGGATTTCCATCAAAGTAAATTCTACCCGCTTTTAGGTCGCCTCCGGAAGGGGCAATCGTTTTCACAACGTGAAAGGTTGAGCATGATTCATGTTGAAGGCCTTACCAAGCGTTATGGCCAGTCCACCGCTGTAGACAACATTTCGTTCCATATCGAAAGGGGCGAGGTCGTGGGATTGCTTGGTCCCAATGGCGCCGGCAAAACCACCACCATGAAGATCCTGACGTGCTTCATTTCCGCTACCGCTGGCCGGGCCAGCATCAACGGTCATGATACCTTCGATCAGCCTTTGAAAGTGAAGGAGCAAATCGGCTATTTGCCGGAGAGCTGCCCGCTATACCATGATATGGACGTCTCCACCTATCTCGCATTTTCCGCGGAAGTGCGCGGAGTGGCGTCGGGCAAGCGCAAGCACGCCGTTGAGAAGGTGATATCCGATTGCGATCTGGGCAAGGTGACCCATAAGCTCATCGGCCATCTTTCCAAAGGGTATCGTCAGCGGGTGGGCCTGGCCCAAGCGCTGATCCATGATCCCACGGTGCTGATCCTGGACGAACCGACTTCGGGCCTGGATCCGAACCAAATCCGAGACATCCTCAGCCTCATCAACAACCTGGGACAGGAAAAGACCGTCATCCATTCCACCCACATCCTCTCCGAGGTGGAAACCACCAGCGACCGGGTGCTCATCATTAATAACGGGCATATCGTCGCCCAGGGTACGCCCAAGGAGCTGATGTCGCGTTCCTCGGGAACCACCGTATACCTGACCGTCAAAGGCGGGGATGTGCAAGGCCAGTTGGCTTCCGCCAATTTCGTCAAAAAGGCGGAAAAGCTGGCCGACGCGCGGGAAGGCTTCGTGCGAGTTGCCGTGCAGGGACTGGAGCAGAGGGACGTATCCCTGGATCTGTTCAAGCTCGCCGTGGAAAAGGGCTGGCTGGTTTCCGAGCTCAAGGCCGAGACAGCCAGTTTGGAAGATGTATTCGCGAAACTGACGAGGGGTCAAGCATGAATCACGTTTCATCCATATTCAAGAAGGAACTGCGGAGTTATTTCTCGACGCCGATCGGCTTCGTGTTCATCATATTCTATTTGCTGGTATCGAACGCCTTTTTCTTCTTCGTGCAGGATTTCTTCCGCCAGGGCCAGGTCACAATGCGGGGATATTTCGCCGCTATGCCTTGGGTATTCCTGTTCTTCGTCCCGGCCATCACCATGCGCTTATGGGCTGAAGAAAAGAAGATGGGCACCATGGAATTGCTCTTGACCATGCCCATGAAGGAGTGGGAAATAGTGGTGGGGAAATTCTTGGCGGCATTCGCTTTCCTCGCCATCACCCTGGCCTTTTCCCTGACTCTGCCGGCCTCGCTGATGTACCTTGGCAAGCCGGACATCGGCGTGATTGTCGGTTCCTACGTGGGGGCCTTGTTCCTGGGCTCCGCCTATCTGGCCATCGGCTTGTATATCAGTTCCCTGACGGAAAACCAGGTGGTGGCCTTCATCATTTCCCTGGCCGCCATTTTCGTTCTCCTCCTCATCGGCATCGCGCCGGTATGGCTCAATGCGGTGGGCGCAATCGTTTCCGTATGCGAATATATCAGCCTGCTCAGCCATTTCAACAACGTGACCAGGGGCGTGATCGATTCCCGCGACGTTATCTATTACGCCTCCGTCATAGCCTTGTTTCTTTACCTGAATATCAAGAACATCGAAGCCAGGAAGTGGAGATAATCCATGGCCATGAATTCAAAGAAACTCAGCAGCCGCGCCAATGCCTATCTCGGCATTGTCACCTTGGCCATCATCCTCGTCATTCTGGGCTTGGCCAGCGAACGCTTCTTCCATCGCAGGCTGGACCTCACGTCGGGCAAGCAATTCACCTTGAGCAAGGCATCCCTTAACACCATCCGGA
>JBDSWM010000163.1:0-13065 GCA_039926685.1 Fibrobacteria bacterium
ATGAGCATCATCGTCGACGAGGTCTCGGAAGTGCTGGACGTGGCCGCGTCGCAAATCGAGCCCCCTCCCAGCTTCGGCATGGCCGTGGATATCTCCTTTATCCTGGGAATGGGCAAAGTGGGTCAAAAAGTGATCTTGCTGCTGGACGCGGACCGCATCCTGATGCCGGGGGAATTGGAAGCCATCGGACACGGAAAAAGCGAAGCTTTGGAATATGGTGGCGCACCCCCCCCCTATCCGGGGGGTAAAATCGAGGCCTAGGTTACGCAGATCACAAGAATGGGCCAAACAACGGGTAAAGGGATTACCGAAACCAACGTCAAAGAGGTAGCATAATGCATCATAGTTCCATCCTCGTCCGGTTCGCCATTACGTTAGGAACCGCTCTCATCACATCCGTCTCAGGCCAGGAGCCGTCCGTGGTCCTTAAGAGCCTGGACAATTTGGAAAAACGGGTTGAGAAGGTGGAAGCGGAAACGGCGAACCTGAGGAAGGCGCAAAAACCCCCCGTGGCGGAAAAAAGGGGCGCGAACTCCGACTCCGCCTCGCGTTCGTTGTCGGCGCGCTTGGACTCCCTGCAGATCCGCCTCAAGGTCCTGGAAACGGCGGCTGAGGCGAAAAAAGCGGTCGCAGTCGCGGCTACGCCCGTCGCTGCCCAAACCCCTCCCACCGCTGCGCCGGATACGATGGCCCAAGGTGAGATGGCCGGATTGCGCCGGGAAATCCGCGACCTTACCGCATTGCTCAAGCGGGAAAGGACGGCTTATGCCGCACCCGCCATTCCCTCCGCCCCGGCCGCGCCCGCCGTATCCGCCGTATCCGCCGGACCCGCCATAACTCCCGCGCCCGCTTCACCCGCAGTCTCCGCCACCCCTGCCATGCCGATAGGTTTGGAATTGAAGGGCGATATACAAATCCAAGGAGAACGCAAAGTCACGGCGCAATCAGGCCGGGACAATCTCGACGATTTCTGGGGACGCTTCAACTTCGGCGCGGAATACAACGCCAAGGATTTCCAGTCCAAGATCAACATCAGGGTATTCCCGGAAGGCTTCGGCTTCGAACCCCTCACCGGCGCCACCTTCGACACCGTGGGCCAGGGCAGCCTGAAGGTGCAAACGGCCCCCAGTTCCCGCATCGTCATCAACCATGCCTGGGCCAAATACTCCCTGGGCGCCTCCCGCCTGAAAATCGGCCGCTTTGAAACCGTCGAGACCCAGAGCGACAATTACGGCAATTACGTGGATCTGGGAGCCTCCGGCAAATTCATGAGCCGCCCCGCCTCGCATAATGCGGTGGAATTCTCTTCGCCGATCGGGCCCGTGGCCGCTTCCGCCTTGCTGGGCACCAACGATCGCAAGCTCAACCGCGGTTTCCTGCGGCTGTACGGCAAGTACGCTCCCCTCCCCGCCCTGGCGTTGTCCCTGGGCTACCGCGCCCCCGTCTTCGACCAATTCAAATATCCCGACGATGAGATTCTCCAGCGCTTCGATGCCGGCGCTGCCTACAAGTTGCCGGCCGGATGGAAGGCCTTTGCCGAAGCCGCCTTGCTCCAGGCCCTGAACAAGAAAGACGATATGCCCCTCCTGATCGGTATCCAGCCCCCCGTAGGCAAGGTCTTGGATGTGCTTGCCCTGGAGACGGAATACCTGAAGGATCGCAAAGCCGAAGGCAAGCCCCGGGAATGGCTATTCAATGTGCACGCCCGCAAAACCATCGGCCGCGTCAAAATCGACGCCGGCTGCTATTCCGATCCCGCGGATAAGGACTGGAACGCGACCCAGATCGGCCTGCGCATGACTTCGAACATCAAATAACCGACCACGAATGACAATCCACGAATAACCATCAACGGAAAAAGAAGAGGAACCTATGGGATTCAACAAACTGGGCATCAAAGCCAAACTACTGCTGGGTTTCTCCCTGCTGTGCGCGTTGATGGCTTTCGTCGGCCTCCGCGGAATCTCCGCGGCGAAAAACCTGAACGCCAGCATCGATGTGCTGGGCAACGAGAACTTCAGAAACACCAAGATGATCGCGGAGATCACCGAATTCGAGAACGGGTGGCACCGCGCCGTTCTCAACCACGTCCTGTTCGAGGATGCGAAGCAGATGGAGGAGCAGAGGCAAAAGATGAAGATCCGCAGCGACTCCCTGCTCCTGATCCTGGCCAATCTCCAAGCCGACGTCAATTCCGCCGAGGACAAGACCGCGCTGGAAACGGCGGAAAAGGAATGGAAGGGACTGATCGGCGAGGCCGATGCCGCCCTGTTCCTCTCCACGTCCGGCAAGAAGGCCCAGGCCCGCGACTATTGGATCGAAAAGGGCCGCCCGCTGATCAAGAAGCTGGACGGGAACCTGCTCCTGGTCCGCGTCAGCCAGGAAGGCGCCGTGGCGGCCACCATGAAGAACGCGGAAGCGTTGTACGCCCAAACCCGCCTGACCCTGTTGGCCGTGTCCGGGATTTCTATCCTGGCCGGGCTCGGGCTGGGCTTGATGCTGGCCACGTCCATCGGCAAGGCCCTTACCCGAGTCATCGACGCCCTTACGGCCGGGAGCGAACAGATTTCCAACGCCTCCGGCCAAGTGAGCCAGTCCAGCCAGAAATTGGCGGAAGGCGCCAGCGCCCAGGCCTCATCCCTTGAAGAGACTTCGGCGTCGCTTGAGGAACTTTCCTCCATGACCAAGCAGAACAGCGACAACGCCCGCGAAGCCAATACCATGGCCGGCGCGGCGCGCAGCGAAGCGGAAGGCAGCCGCGAAGCCATGGAACGCATGGGCAGCGCCATCGGCAGGATCAAGGCATCGGCCGACCAGACCGCCAAGATCGTAAAGACCATCGATGAAATCGCCTTCCAGACCAACCTGTTGGCTTTGAATGCCGCGGTGGAAGCCGCCCGCGCCGGCGATGCCGGCAAGGGTTTCGCCGTGGTGGCCGAAGAAGTGCGCAACCTGGCCCAGCGCAGCGCCGAGGCTGCCAAAAACACGGCATCGCTCATCGAGGAATCCCAGAAGAATGCCGATCAAGGCGTGTCGGTCTCCAAAGAAGTCGGCGATATCATGACCCGCATCGTCGGCAAGGTACAGAAGCTGGCCCAGTTGATCAGCGAAGTCTCCGCCGCCAGCCAGGAACAGACCAAGGGCATCAGCCAAATCACCACCGCCGTCGATCAGATGGACAAGGTGACCCAGTCCACGGCGGCCAGCGCGGAAGAATCCGCTTCCGCCAGCGAGGAGCTGTTCGCGCAAGCCAAGGAACTCGGAGACATGGTGATCGTGCTGGTAGGCATAGTCAAGGGTAGCGATGCCGACGCATCCGCACCCGAACCGATGCACGCCGCCGTTGCCCCTACCCGTTCCCCGGGCCCGCCCAAGCATGGCTTTTCCAGCTTAAGCGCACGCATCGCCAGGCCCGGTCCTGCCGGGAAGAGAGCCGCCGGGGACTGGACGCCGCAACCCATGGCCAAAGCAGCCAAAAGCCGGCCCTTGGCCTTCAACGCGGAATCCGTGCTGCCTTTGTCCGATGAGGATATGAAAGACTTCTAAGGCATTGAAATGCGATTGGGGATCCCCCCTTTCAGAAGCCGTGATCCTTGGACCGGCGACGGCTTAACCCGCCCGTCGACCTGTCCAGGATCCGGCTATATCCGTTAGCGCAAACCCCCTATCCGTACCGGCGACCAAAATCCATCCTTGCCCAATTTCGGTATCCTCGCTAAGCCCCATGCTTATCGGGGGTTAGGGGATATTCAACCGGCGCGGGAACCAAATTCATCCACCCTTTCCCCAGGCCCTGGCCGCCCGCATCCAATGTCCAGGGCCCGGTAACACCCTTTTAAAGCCGGATACCGCGGCCCAAGGAGGTTCCCGATGCGCTGGCATGGGAGTTGCCATACTACCCGGTGAGCCATTATGAAAACAATCCATGCATTATTGGTAGACGATGACAAGGCGGCCCTGGAAACCATGGCCATGATCCTGGAAATGGACGAATACCAGGTTTCCACGGCCTTCAGCGGCCAAATGGCCTTGGAGCGATTGGAGAGCGCGGAAGGCTCCTCACCGGCGGTCGATTTCATGGTGGTGGATCTGGACATGTCAAACCTTTCCGGAATCGAGCTGCTAACGGAAATGCGCCGGCGCGGGCATGACATCCCCGTGATGGTGGTGACGGGATTCGCCTCCAAGAATACCGTGGTGGAATTGCTCCGGCACGGCGTGGCGGATTTCCTGGATAAACCCATCCATGTGGAAGAGTTCCGCATCCGCGTCCATCGCCTCGCCAACGAGGCCCTGCGGCGGCGCAAGGAGAGGCCTTCCGCCGATCCCGAGCCCATCGCGACAACCTTCCGTTCCTCCACTGTCCTCGATCTGGGCAACCTGGGGATCCCCTACGCCCTGTGCCGCCTGCTGGACGAATCCCCCAAAAATAAAGTGGTGCTGGCCGCGCGCAAACGCTTCGGCTACGACATCCTGCTCGCGGACGCGCGCGGGACGGATTCCGAAAGCTTCTATGTTTCCGTGCTCATCAAGACCTTCTTCGACAAGGCCCGCTCCCGGGATATCTCCGCGCTGGAATTCATGCGCGAACTGAATCAGGTGATCATGGCGGGCGCATTGCGGAAACACGCCGTGGACGCGCTGTTCATCCGCGTCTATCAGGCTGAACGGCGCATCGAAATCCTGCCGGCGGGCTATCCTTGCCAATGCTTCATTGGCTTGGGGGATTCCCGGCCGCAGATGTACTCATTCACCGGCGATCCGTTGGGCGCCGTAGCCGATCCGGGACGCACCTTGTGCGAAATGTCCTTCGATAGTGGCGACCGCCTGTTCATCTATTCGGAATGCATGGAACCGGGTTTCGATTGGGAAAAGACGAACGGGCAGCAAGCGAGCCGCCTCCAGGAGGCCATCCTCTCCCACGGGCCGGGGACGGTCGATCGGATGGCCGAATTCATCTGGCGCGATCTCAAACCCGAAGCCGGAAACTGCCGGGACCAGGACGCGGTATTGCTGGGCCTGGAACTCCCGTAGGCGCGCCATGCTCAAGCTGACCGGACAAGAGAAAGGCGGAGCGCATCCGCCTCCCGCCGCCTCACTCGAATCGGCACGCCATCGCCAAGGACCTATGGAAACCCTGGGGATGGCCGCGGAAGGCGTGGTGCACGATTTCAACAATATCCTCGCGACCATTTCCGGATTCGCGGAATTGATCCTCGATACTGAACCTTCCGGTCGGGGCAAGCGCGATAGGGTGCGGGAATTCGCGCGCAGCATCCTGATGGCAACCGACACCGCTCTGTCCACCATCCGCGATTTGCGGGTCTTGGCCCGGCAGCATGGCAAAGAAATGGAGTCCCTGGATCTGCATGAAATCCTAAGGCAGGCCGTTTCCATGACGCGGGGCGCCTTGGGCGGACGGATTTCCATCAAATCGGAATTGTTGCCCGGGGCCGCTGAGATAGAAGGCTGCCGCTGGCTGCTCCACAACGTGTTCCTCAACCTGTTCTTCAACGCCCGCGACGCCATGCCAGCCGGCGGCATCATTTCCGTCAAGACCGCCCGTCAGGCAAGCGTGGCGGGACTGCCCGATTTCATGGTGGTCTCCGTGTTCGATACCGGGGTGGGAATGACGGAAGCAGTCAAGGCCCGCGCCTTCGAAGCCTATTTCACCACCAAAGCCGGTGGGAGTGGAATGGGCCTTGCCAATGTAGCGGCAACGGTGAAAGACCATGGCGGCATGATAGCGGTGGAATCGACGCCGGGAAAAGGCTGCGAATTCCGGCTCCACTTTCCCTTGCGGAACACACCGGCAGTAACGCGGAAGTGACGTAAACGGTATTAGCCCGCGTACCGGTTCTTAACCGGCTGGTCCCGCAATCTCCCTGGCCTTGGCCAGGATGCTTTCCGCCGCCTTCCCGTATTCGCCCAGCAAGGCATCGGCATCGGGCAATTCGCTTTCCCCCACCACCTCGTAATAATAGCGGAACTTGGGTTCGGTGCCCGAAGGGCGCAACAGGATCCAGCTGCGATCGGTGAATACGATTTTCAGTCCGTCGGTAATGTCTGTGCGGTCCACCGTCTTCCGGGCCGCGCCTACCTGCAAGCCGTCCCCGGCCTTGTACAAGCCGCTTTCCAGCACGTGCATGACCGCATCCTTATACCGCTGCCAGGCTTCCACGCTCACGCCCTTGACGTCGGCGCCCCCCTTGCCGGGATAGAACCATCCGTATTCGCGGCGGAGTTCCAGGTAAAGATCGGAGAGGTTGCGGCCGGAAGCGGCCATGCAATCCAGGGCCGACAGGAAGCCGGCCAGCGCGCATTTCTCCAGGGTATGGCCGGTAAAGGAAATGCCGTCGCTCTCCTCATAGGCCATCATGGCCTCGCCGCTGCCCAAGGGGCCGCGGAAATTCTTGAAGCCCACGGCGGTTTCGAAAACCTTGAGGCCGCGCTTGCGCGCGATTTCGGGAGCGAAGCCGGAAGAGGGCACGGTGGTGGCCAGTCCGCCCTTGAGGCCGCGGCGGAGCAGATTGGCGAAACCGATGGAGCCGAAGCGGTTCATGTCGATGTCCAGCGCGGCGTCCGCGAAGCGGATGCGATCGGCGTCGGGATCCAAGGCCACCGCCAGGTTCAGCTTGCGGCCCGCCTTGCGCAGTTCCGCGATGAGGATGGCCTGGTTCCTGGCGTTCGGTTCCGGTTTGACGCCGTGGAAGGAATAATCGTCCTCGGTATTGTAGAAGCGGATGGAATCGGAAGCCTCCAGGGCCGTGAGCGCCTCCGTTCCCAGCAGGTTCTGGATGTACCCGCGCGAGGAGCCGTGCATATTGTCCACGGCTATGAACAGGCTGGGCGCGTTCTCGCGCAGCCAGGAACGCAGGGCCGTCAACTTGAACACCTTGCTTTTTTTCTCTACGAAGGCGGTGAACATGCTTGCGGCGTCGACTACGTGGCGCAGGGAACGGAAATCCGCGTCCGCTTTTTCAAAGGGCGCCGCGAAAGGGAGCGGGGCCACGGAGGTTCCGGATGCCGTTCCCTTGGCCATATAGGCGTTGGCGTACCCTTCTATCAAGGAAGTGAGGTTGACGTCAGCGGGACCGCCGTCGGCCGGATTGAATTTGATGCCCGCGTATTCCATGGGATTGTGTGAAGGCGTGAAGTTGATCGATCCGGCCGCCTTGAGTTCGGTGAGGATGGCCGAGCCGACGCCGGTCGGGCATTCGCCCGCGTCGTGGATGCGGATATTCTCGGCGGCGAGTTCGCGCATGGCGCAGGCCATGAACTCGTCTCCCATGAAACGGTTGTCCCTCAACACCACGATCCCGGCGGCTTTCACCTGCCCGAAATCGGCGTACCCGTTCGCGCGCAGGAATTCGCCCGTCTTCATCATGGCGATGATGCCGCGCACCACCTTGTGCACGTTGAGCACCGTAAATCCCTCGCCGATGGCCTCGCGCCAGCCCGAAGTGCCGAACACCACCGTGGTGGCCACGGCGGATTCGCGCGCCAGTTTGCCTTGGAATTCCCGGATGCGGGTGATGTACTCCACGCACTCCCCCCGCAGTTTGTCGGGCAGGGTCTCGGCATTGAAGCAGGCGCCCAGGAGGTTTGCCATTTCCCACAGGTTGGGGCCCATGGTTCCGCGCGGCTCGAAATGGATCCTGATTCGGGCGGCCCAATCGCCGGGCAGCGCCGCGAGCAAGGCCGCCATGTCTTCGCCCAAGGCCCGCGCGAAATCCCGCTTCGCCTTCACGATGGCTTCCAGGGGTTTTCCCGCCACCTTGCCGCTTTCGCCGCTTTTGCCCGTGTCCATTGCATTTTCCCCTTGTTATGGCCGCGCAAGCATGATCCCGAGATAGCGCATGGCGCGCGGCGCGCATGCCCGCTGAAACCCAAAAAATAGTATTTCAAAGGCCCGGAAATGAGATCTACCATCCCGGAGGGCCGACAGTCTAATTTATTCCGATGAAGCCGCGCGTCGTCATCGTCGGGGGAGGATTCGCTGGGATCCGCGCCGCCAACGTGCTAGGCGCGTCCCGCCGGTTCGAGGTCACCGTCCTGGACCGCCGGAACCACCATCTCTTCCAGCCCTTGCTTTACCAAGTGGCTTCGGCCACGCTCAACCCTTCCGACATCGCCGTGCCCATCCGGCAAATCCTGGCCCATCGCAAGGACATCCGCGTGCACATGGAGGATGTCACCGCCGTGGACTTCGCCACCAGGGAAGTGGTCGCCGGGCGGGATCGCCACCCATACGACTACTTGGTGCTCGCCTGCGGGTCCACGCTGAGCTATTTCGGCCGTAATGAATGGGAAGAATTGGCGCCGGGGCTGAAAACCGTGGAACAGGCCCTGGAAATCCGCCGGCGCATCCTGACTTCATTCGAATTGGCGGAGAAGGAAACGGACGTCAAGGTTCAGAAACGCCTGCTCACCTTCGTGGTCATCGGCGGCGGCCCTACCGGAGTTGAAATGGCCGGTGCCGTGGCCGAGCTGGCCAATTCCATCGTGCACAAGGAATTCCGCAGCATCGAAATCCAGACCACGCGCATCATCCTGTTGCATGGGGAGTCCCGTTTGCTGCCCACCTTCGCGCCCGTGCTGTCCGAAAAGGCCAAGCTGGCGTTGGAGCATATCGGCGTGGAAGTGATCCTGGGCCGCCTGGCGCAGGACATCACCCCGCAAGGCGTGCGCCTGGACAATCAATTCATCGAAACCTCGAACGTGTTCTGGGCCGCGGGCGTGAAAGCCTCGCCCCTGAACCGGCTGCTCGGCGTACCGCTGGACAAGCAGGGCCGGGTAATGGTGGAAAGCGATCTGAGCCTGGCCGGGCACCCGGAGGTGTTCGTGGTGGGCGATCAGGCCAACTACTCCACTCCCAAAGGCCCGCTTCCCGGTGTCGCGCCCGTCGCCATGCAACAAGGCATCGCCGCCGCAAGCAATATCATCCGCAGCGCCGCCGGCAAACCCAGGAAGCCCTTCCGTTACCTGGACAAAGGCAGCATGGCCGTGATCGGCCGGGCCTCGGCGGTCTCGGAATTCCGGAAAATGAAAATGTCCGGCTTCCCCGCCTGGGTGATGTGGCTCTTCGTGCATATCATGTACCTGGTGGGGCACCGCAACCGCATCGTTGTGCTCATCAATTGGCTGTGGGGCTTCCTCACCTTCAGCCGCGGATCCCGGCTCATCACCATCCAATCCTGGAAAGAAACCGATGCCGCGCCGGCGCCCCAACCGCCGAATGCGCGAATGCAGAACGCGCCTCCGGAACCGCCGGCCTTGGACGCATTGGACGGCAAGGTGATGCGGGAAACCCGGCCGGCCGTCGCTTCCTGAACCCGGGACGCGCTTTGCGCCTTTTCGCTTCCCCCTGGCCGGCGCAAAGCTACCTTAGGGAGCATGAAACCACGCGTAGTCATCATAGGCGGGGGCTTCGGCGGGCTCCGCGCCGCCAAGATCCTCGGGAATTCGGGTAAGGTACGGGTCACGGTACTCGATCGCAGAAACCATCATCTGTTCCAACCCCTGCTCTATCAGGTGGCGACCGCCTCGCTGAATCCTTCCGACATCGCCGTGCCCATCCGCCAATTGCTGGCGCGTTTTCCTGACACGAACGTGCTGATGGAAAACGTCGTCTCCGTGGATCTGGCCGGCAAGGAGGTGGTGACCGATTCCGATCGGCACGCCTTCGATTACCTGATCATGGCGTGCGGCTCCACGCATAGTTATTTCGGGCATAGCGAATGGGAGCCCCTGGCTCCGGGCTTGAAAACCGTGGAACAGGCCTTGGAGATCCGCCGGCGCATCCTGACCGCCTTGGAGATGGCCGAAAAGGAGAAGGACGCCAAGGCGCAAGCGCGCTTGCTCAGCTTCGTCGTCATCGGGGGCGGGCCCACGGGCGTGGAATTGGCGGGGGCCTTGGCCGAGCTGGCGCATTCCATCGTCGCCACCGAGTTCGACAACATCAAATCCGAAATGATCCGCGTCGTCCTGGTGCAAGGCGATACGAGGCTGATCCCGGCCTTCACGCCCGGGCTCGCGGAAAAGGCGAAGTCGGCGCTGGAGAGAAAAGGCGTGCAGGTGGAGATGGGCCGGCACGCGACCGAAATCACCGCGCAGGGGGTGCGACTGGGGGATGAATACATAGAAAGCGCGACCGTGCTGTGGGCCGCGGGCGTCAAGCCTTCGCCCTTGAACGGCATGCTGGGAGTCCCCCTGGATAAGCAGGGCCGCGTCATCGTTTCGGAAGACCTGAGCGTGCCGGGTCATCCGGACGTTTTCGTGATCGGCGATCAAGCGCATTTCGAAACGCCCAAAGGCCCGCTGCCGGGGTTGGCCCCAGTCGCCATGCAACAGGGCATCGCGGCCGGATCCAACATCCTCCGCCGGCTGGACCAACGGCCCGGGAAACCGTTTCGTTATGTGGACAAGGGCATCATGGCGGTGATCGGCCGGGCCTTCGCGGTCTCGGAATTCCACGGCCTGGCCCTGTCCGGCTTCCCGGCCTGGGTGATGTGGCTATTCGTGCATATCATGTATCTGGTGGGCCATCGCAACCGCGTCATCGTCCTCATCAATTGGGCCTGGTCCTATTTGACCTTTTCGCGCGGGGCGCGCCTCATCACCCTGGCTTGGTGGCGGGATGCGGATCCCGCTCCGGCGGCGCGGAAAGATCCTTGAGCAGGATGGCCAGTTCCTTGCCGCCGTATTCCAGGGTTTGCAGCACGGACCAGCCCAGGCTTTGGAACACGCCCTGGGAGACGGGATTGAACACGTACAGCTTGGCGTAACCCATCTGGCGCGCGGTCTTCTCTATCTCCGCGGCCAGCTCCCGGGCGATGCCTTCGCCGCGATGATCGGGATGGACGAACACGGAGGACAGCCAGGGGGTGAGGGCGGGCAGGGATTCCATGTCCGAGGCTTTGAGCGAGGCGGTGCCCAATACGCCGCGCTCGTCATGCGCCACCAGGGTGATGGGCATTTCGTTCTCATTCATGCGGCCGAACAGGGTTTTCTGGATATCCTGCAAGCTGCGGGACGGGAAAGCGTAGGACCATTCCTCGTACATCCACTTCCCGATGATGGGAATCCAGTTCTGGAAATATTTGATGTGGCTGATCTGCATGAGACGGCTCCCCGACCCTTTGGTCCGCTAGCGCTTCCCGTTTCCCCAACCGATGTCCTTAAACTAGCTAACAAAACGGCCCGGGGCCGATAGTTTCCGCCCCCGGATCCCGGCAGAAGCGGGCCACGGGGTCGGAAATGGCCAACACTTGGGGAAACCACCCGGGGAGGCACGAATTTCCCGCCTCACTAACCGGGGCAGGCGGCGCCCACTGGGGTAACTTCGGGGAGCCCCTTACCGCCAATCCAGGAAGCAGTCCGCCGCGCATGCGAGGCACGCCACAAGCGTCTCCCGAACTGTATTCCACTAGTAACCCGTGCGGTACGGTAGTGCCGTTGCGGGCCCGCGACATTACTTCGGCCATCACCCCGTAAAGCGATCCACCTTGCCAAGATGTTTCTGGAAAGGGGCGATAATTTTACGCTTCCGATATCCGGAAAGGTGTTTTCGCTACCATAATTACAGGTTGAAAACAATTAATTGTTTTTTATTCCGCCACCCCGCATAATTGATTACGGAGCTTGAGCATGGAATGCACGCTAAAGGTCCTTCGGAAAATAAAGGAAACGGATTTCCTAAAGTTCCGAAAAAAAAGTCCGATAGAGTTGATAGTGCTCAGTCTCACATATACAAGGAGGTCGAGATGAAAAGCATGAACGTAGTCAAGAATGGTTGGAGGAATGGTTTCGCGGCCGTTCTCCTTGCCACCGTGGTTAGTACTGTACCTGCGAAAGCCGCCATGGTAGCCGGAGGCACCGTGCCTTTGGAGAACTGGTTTATCGCCCAAGGCATCGATGGCTTGGATATCCAATCGGTAGGAACTTCGCCCATATTGTTGGGTTCGATCTTCATCAACAATAATGCGCCGCAGTCTTTCGTCATGACCGTGACGGCCCGGAACGGCGGATTCCTCCGTGCCGGATTAGCCGCGGCTTTGCCCGTCCTGGGTGTTGCCGCCGGTGCCGTGGGCACGGGAAATCCGTTCGCCGCGCCTTGTAATCTCGTTGATGGCGCCGCCCAAGCCGCAGGCGCGACATGGGGACCGACCGTCACGGCATTGGTCACCTTGGGCGCCGCCCCGGGTCTCGCTTTTACGGCCAATAACCCGGGTAGCGCGGGAACCCTCACCGGCGGTGCGGCCAGCATCGCGACCAGCAATTACCGGATCGACGTGAACGGCTCTTGGGCCGCCACGACGACCATGTTGGCGGGTTATTACGTTGAAGTCTTTACGGTCGGGCTGGTTGCCAAGCTGTAATACCGTCCGGATATTCTGATTTTACCCAGTTAAAAAGAAGGGGCTTCACAGCCCCTTCTTTTTTATGGTACCATATTAAACAAGAAAAGGATACCGATCGGACTACCCACCTTCAATCAGCGAATATGATCCGAATCCTCGTCATGGCCCTGTTCGGCCGCCAAGGTTGGGAAGGCAGGAAGCCGCCCCTGTATAAAGCCGCGGCGGCAATCGCGTTTTGCCTGGCCCTGCTGAGTCAAACCGGTGTCCATGCCGCCTTGGGCGACCTCCCCGTTACCAATACCGTGCAAAGCATCAGCTCCGTGAACCTCAATTTCGGCACAGCCGGATCGCATCAGCAGTTGGGGCTTTTCCTCATCAATAGCAATGATGTTACCGGCTTCCACATCACCTTTACCTTCCAAAACAAAGGGTTTTTCAAATCGGGAACGCGCCAATTCGCCATGACCAACCTGGTGCTCAACAAAATTAGCGGCACCTATGGTTGGGGAGCGGGTGCCGAGCCTGTCAACGTGGCCATCACATTGGATGGAGCGGGGAGCTGGACATGGACGCCCGGAGGCGTCCCAAGTGCCGAGACGGACGCCTTTTTGGTCGAAATCGCGGCGGACTGGGCGGATCAATCCAGCGGTATCGCGGGCTTTTACATGGAAAAAGTCACCCCGGTGATTGTATCCGGTCCCTG